>JANWYL010000042.1 GCA_025056955.1 Sandaracinaceae bacterium
TTCAACTTCCGGCGCAATCGTTTCACCGTGGCAATTCAGGCACACCCCTTCAACTGCAATCGGTCGAAGCACCCTCGCCTTCCCTTCTTCAATCCGCTCAAACCCATGTACCCCCTCTGCTGGGCGCTCACCTTGGGCCTCAAGCCAAGCCTTCACCCAATCCGGCACTTCTTGGTCGCCACGCATGCGGAGCGAAGTGCGCCCAACCTTCGCCTTATGGCGTTCCGCCACCATGGCTGTAAGCTGCTTTGCTTCTTGCGCACACACCTTGACCGCGTTGGCAGGCCCACCCTCACCCATCGCCGAAAGCATGCGCGATTTGAGTGTTTTTCCCAGGTCTTGAACTGCATCCTGCGCACGTCGAATGGCTTCAGGCCGTTTGGGTGAAGCTTCGGAGGAAGAAGCGACACCTCCAGAAGGTCGCGGAGGGCTCGCCTCGCGCTCACAAGCCAGGAACACAAAAGCCAACAAGGCTGCCCCGAGGGCAGATCTCTGGGCTTTGCTCATCACGCGGGAGGGTTTCATCACATGAGCTCCTTCCATCGCTTAACACCAAGCATGGTTGAGTGCATGAAATGGTAACTCGCAACTCCCACCGTGCTCATCGCTCTTGGCTTTTTTTAGAAAATGGCTCTCCTTTGGATGATTCAATTTGTCCGATGTCGAACTCAGAGGTCCGCTTCTCCTCTGGCACAAGCTGGCTGCCCGCCTCCGTAACCTCTTGGAGAACAGGTCCAGCAAACGATTCCCCTGTGTTTCCTCCCTCGATTTCAGGTGCGGCTTCTACCTCACCTGTGCGCTCACCGGGAACTTCTCCCAGCAAAGCCGCCTCGGCTGCAAGAATGGTCTCCTCATCGATTGGTGGCTCTTCGATTTCTTCAAAGCACTCTCGCCAAGGATCTTCGATCCCTCGCACCCAAGGAGCGTAAGCAGCGGCAATTTCACGTTTCCTTGCACCAATTGAAAAATCCCGACGCACGCGTTGGTAGGCCGCTTCTGCCAAGCGCGAACGCAATTCAGAAGAGCGTACGAGTTCAACCACTGCGCTGGCAAGCGATTCGTCGTCTTCCGGCGCGTAAAGCAAGCCCTCCTCCCCATCACGAAGGACTTCGCTCATGGCCGGTACAGCTGCGGCGATCACTGGCCGCTTACAAGCCATGTACTCAAGAAGAGGCTGCGGCAAATCCCCAAATTCTTGGAAGCGAGCGGTGGCACCTGCCGGTGCAAGGCAGATATCAGCCCAACTCACCACTTTGGCCAAGGTTCCAGGCAAAGGCTCTCCGCGAACCTCAACAATCGAAGAAAGGCCAAAGGCATCAACCATCTCTCGGAGGCGGCTCTGGCGCTCAGGATCGCTTTCGCCGGCAAAAAGCACGCGCGGAAGTGGTGAAAGGTGAAAACGCAATCGACGAAGCGCGCCAAGGACAGTTGGAAGGTCGCGATCAGAAGAAAAGCTTCCAAGATAAAGAATGTGTATCCGCGCGTGGGTTGGCCGCTCGCACCAATCGAGGCTTCCAAAGTCAACAGCAGGTCGCAGGGCCTTGACAGGGAGCTGAGGGTTGCGCTCAAGCACGCTCCGTCGCGCAGCTTCAGTCGAAACAATCACAAGATCAGCTTTTTGGAGGCACTGCTCATTGAAATCCCTCCACACCCGCTCAGCCCCAAGGCCCAAAGACTCGTCTACAAATGAAGACATTTCATAAACCAACCGAAAACCGAGCTCTTCCTTGCGGATAGAAGCCACAACCCCTTCAAAAGGACCAAAGGCATGAACGATGTCGTAACGCTCGGCCTCAAGCTGGCGTGCAATCGCCCGATCGAAAGCCTCACGGCGCTCGGCAGAGCTTCCATCCCCAAGAGGAACGCGAAAAATCCTTGCATTTCCCATTTGCTCAATGTGGCTGAGCCGCTCCGTTTTCACTGTCACGACGTCAAGCTCCGCACGAAGGGCGGAAGCCATGGCAAGAATGGAAGCGCTTTGTGGATTGGTACCAGGAAAAGGCGCAAAACAAGCGACGAGGACACGTGGTAACTCAGACACCAAAACACAATCCTAGAAATTTTTGCTCAACGTGCATCTCAATTGGTCATCGATTCCTTGAACCCGCATTATGCTCGACGAGGCCCTGCCAAGGCTGTGTGCATGCTCAAGCAGTATGGTCAAGCGGTTTGGAAAATGAGATCGCTTGGTGGTGTATGCCTCCTCAAAACCCTTTTTTTTGGCCTTGCCCCTATTGGCTGGGCCCAACCGATAAAAATCGCGCTGTCAAACCTGCGCATCCGTGGCCCTTCCGAAGAATGCCGGGCCACCTTCTGCCCAGACAACGAAGCTTGGGCAAGCCTCGTCCATGAGCTTGGAGGCATTGTGCTCCCTTCCGTCCTTGTGCCTGCCCGCACCAAGGGCCCACAGGCCTTTGAGTGGGGCCTTGAAGGGGGGATTGTGGGAATTCAGGCACACGCTCCTCACTGGCAGCTTGCCACTTCAAAAAAAATTGGGGAGTTCAACCGCTTTGACCCCCCCCTTTTGGGAACCATTGCCTTTTCCTTCCGGAAAGGACTCCCCTTTGGCTTTGAGCTTGGGGCAAAGGGCGCCTACCTCATTTCCACTGCTCTTTTCCTTGGGGGAGCAGATCTCCGCTTGTCCATTCTCGAAGGCTGGCTTGGTCGCAACGGCCCAGAGATTGCTTTTCGCGGAAGCCACAGCCGGCTCTTTGGAGATGCCGACTTCCAGTTAAGCACCTGGAGTGCAGAAGCGATCATATCGGCCTCTTTTGTCATCGAATCTCTTTTGGAGCTTTCACCTTGGCTCTCATTGCAATTGGCGTGGGTCTTCGCCGAAAGCGCCCTCGTTGACCTTACGCCCGATATCGACGCCTGGAGCACCTGCATGCCCAACTTAGGAGAAGAATTGCCTCCGACTCCCCGCTGCGAGGGAGAAGGAATAGACCTCCTCAACCAAGCCAAGTTTCGAAGCATCGCGGCGTTCCGGCCCCGTGCCTTCCTTGGAACTGAAGTTCGCCATAAGGAATGGGCCAGTGCCTTCTCTTTTGCCCTCGATATCCTCGAAGCCCACGAAATCGATTCACTTCTGCCGCGCTCCCTCTCTCGACAGTGGCGCATCGATTGCGCGCTCCGTCTCATTTATCCCTAGCGATCTCAAAAGATTGACAAGGGCCAGGGAGGACTTAGACTTAACCCTTGCCAGAGCGGCCCAGGCGGTCGCTTGCAGCTCATTGAAAAACAAGCTGCAAGAGGAAAGTCCGAGCTCCACAGGGCAGGATGCCAGCGAAAGGCTGGTGGGGGTGACCCCAAGGAAAGTGCCACAGAAAACATACCGCCTCCACCGCTCAAAAAGCGCTGGGGGCAAGGGTGAAAAGGCGAGGTAAGAGCTCACCGGGCTTGTGGTAACACAAGCCGCATGGCAAACCCCATCCGGAGCAAGACCAAATAGGGAGGCGCTTGAGGGTGGCCCGCCCGATGCCTCCGGGTGAGTCGCTTGAGGCCTGTGGTGACACAGGTCCCAGAGGAATGACCGCCACCTGTGCGTGGTGACGCGCCCAGGAACAGAACTCGGCTTATGGGCCCTCTGGCCTCATGGCCAAAAAAGCCATGGGCTTTTTTTATTTCCCTAAGTGGCTTGGCCCTTTTAACACATTGCATCATGGTCTTGGCCGTGAACAAAGGAGCAAATCCTCTTCTCAATCGAAAGGAAGCGTGGGATGCGATGTGCAGCCACGGGTCTCCTTATGATCTTCTCGTGATCGGAGGTGGCGTTAACGGCGCAGGAATTGCCCGAGAAGCCGCAAGGCGAGGCCTGAGCGTTCTTCTCTGCGAGCAGTATGATCTTGCTTTTGGCACAAGTTCTCGCTCGAGCAAGCTGATCCACGGTGGGCTCCGCTACCTCGAGCACGGCGCCATCCGACTCGTCTTTGAGTCTGTCCAAGAGCGAGGAGGCCTCCTCCGAAATGCACCCCACCTCGTCGAGCCCCTTGGTTTTATGATTCCAGTGTACGCAAACTCAAAGCCAGGCCTGTGGCTCCTGCGCACAGGAGTGGCAATTTATGAGGGCCTCTCTTTTTTCCGTTCACCTGAACCCTCTTCCACCCTTTCTCCCAACGAAGCAATTGCGTGCGCTCCCCATCTCCGGGAGGAGGGCTTAAAGGGTGCTATCCTCTACTATGACTGCGCGACCGACGATGCGCGCCTCACCCTCGAGACAGCCGTTGACGCTGCTGAGCACGGGGCCCACATCGCCACATGGACCCGCGTAGAAAAGCTCGAATCCCAAAGTGGAAAATGGATCGACACGGCACTCCTTTGCGATACCCTGAGCGGGGAAAGGCATCAGGTCTGCCCCCGAATCGTCGTGAGCGCCACAGGCCCCTGGACCGACCGTTTGCTCCGCCTGGTCAACCCCGAATCCCATTGGCTCAGGCCCACAAAAGGCATTCACATCGTTTTTGCTCGCGAAAAGCTCCCCGTGAGCCACTGTGTGGCGTGTTTCCACCCTGACGATCGGCGCTACCTTTTTGTGATTCCCTGGGGAACTCACACCTACGTCGGCACAACCGACACCGATGACCCAAGCCCGCCCGAAGAAGTGCGGGCCACCTTCGAGGATGTCCGCTATCTCCTCCGGGCGATTTCCCACTACTTCCCCAAGGCGCACCTGAGCGCCAAGGACGTCATCTCGACGTGGGCAGGGCTTCGGCCCTTGATCGACCCAGGAAAAGAGGTGCGGGAATCAGACATCAGCCGCGAAGAACGCATCGAATTGAGCCCCGAAGGAATCCTTGTGGTCGCCGGGGGAAAGCTCACCACCTATCGCCTGATGGCTGAGCGCATTGTCGACCGGGCGATTGCTGAGCTGCGGCATCGGAAAAGCCCCCTCCCTTCCGTCCGACCTTCAGGCACCCTGGAGGCACCCCTCCCAGGAGCGCAAAATTGGCCGAAAGGCGGAATGCCTGAGCTCATCGAGCGGCTCGTCTCCCATGCACGTGGGAAGCTTCCTTCTGAAACAGTCAAGCACCTTGCCAAAACCTACGGAACCCGCGCCCAACGGCTGATCGATCAGGTGCTGGCAAATCCCCTTCTCGCTGAACCACTGCGAAGCGACGGCCCTGAAATTCTCGCCCAAGTCGAATACGCATTGAGGGAGGAATTTGCCGCAACCATCTCCGATATCCTCTTCCGCCGCACTCAGATCGCCTGGCGGAGCCGCGACCAGGGACGAGAAGCCGCAAAAAAGGTGGCCAACCACGTGGCGAGCGTCCTGGGCTGGAGCCAAGAACGCCTCAAGACAGAGCTCGAGCGCTTCGAAAAAGAAGCTTCTATGCTCATGGCTTGGAAAAACGAAGCCCCTGGCCATGCGATAGGCCCTGAGTCAGGCTTTGCCGCGGAGTCGGGTTCGGCGCCAGGGCAATGAAAAGTCCACTTTTCTCAAAATCTTTGAAAGCAAAGCTCTGGTAGCATGAGACCATGATGGATGCCGACCCGACAGGGACCCTCCAGGTCACGATGCTTCAGCTCCTTCGCACGATGGTCGAGCGAGGTGCTTCGGACCTTCACATCACCGCAGGCACGCCGCCTCAATTCCGCATCGATGGGAGCCTTGTGCCAATCAAAATGCCGCCCCTTCGGCCAGAAGACACAAAACAGCTGGTCTATTCGGTGATGAACGAAGAACAAAAGGTGCGTTTTGAAAAAAATTGGGAATGCGACTTTTCCTTTTCCGTGAAGGGGCTCGCTCGGTTTCGAGCCAACGCTTACATGCAAAGAGGTGCCGTTGGAGGGGCCTTTCGCTTGATCCCCCATCGCATTCGGAGCTTCGAGGAACTCGGTATTCCACCTGTCGTCGCAAGCCTCACGGAACTTCCCCGAGGCCTCGTCCTTGTGACCGGGGCCACTGGCTCTGGCAAGTCCACAACCCTCGCTGCCATGATCGATAAAATCAATCGCGAAACCCGGCAGCACATCATCACCATCGAAGATCCGATCGAATTCGAACACCAAAGCAAGCAATGCGTGGTCAATCAACGCGAGGTGGGAAGTGATACCCGAAGCTTCAAAGACGCACTGCGTCACGTGCTCCGCCAAGACCCCGACGTGGTGCTCATCGGCGAAATGAGGGATCTCGAAACCATCGAAGCCGCCTTGACAATCAGCGAAACCGGCCACCTCGTCTTTGCCACCCTCCACACCAATAACGCCATCTCCTCAATCAACCGCATCATCGACGTCTTTCCCGCCCACCAGCAAAGCCAGGTACGCGCCCAACTGTCTTTTGTGCTCCAGGGGATCATTTCCCAAATCCTCATCCCTCGCGCCAAGGGCCCAGGCCGAGTCCTTGCCTGCGAAATCCTCATCCCAAATGCAGCGATTCGAAACTTGATCCGGGAAGATAAAATTCACCAAATTTACTCTCAAATGCAAATTGGCCAGGCCAAAAGCGGCATGCAAACCATGAATCAATCCCTCTATCACCTTTACCAAAGTGGGTTGATCACCCTCGAAGATGCGCTTGGTCATTCGAGTGATCCGATTGAGCTTCAGGCGATGATCGAAGGCCGCATTCCCATATACCCCAACCAACCACTTCCTGGAAACCAACGCCTCGGACGCTAGGAGGAATCCATGCAAACGATTCAAGAGTGGATATGGGAAGCAAGGGGCCCCCAAGGTGAAATTCGAAAGGGGGTGATGGAAGCACCCGATGAAATCACCGTTGAAGAAAAACTCCGCCGCCAAAATCTCATTCCAACAAAGGTAAAGAAAAAGCCAAGAGAAATCATCATCACCTTCGGCTCACCCGTCAAAGAAGCCGAAATTGTGGTCTTTCTCAGGCAATTTTCAACGATGATCAACGCTGGCCTTCCCATCGTTCAATGCCTTGAAATCCTCAGCCAACAAGGTGAGAACAAGGCCTTTAACCGCATCCTCAAAGACATCAAAACCAATGTCGAGCAGGGTTCAACCTTCTCCGATGCGCTGGCCAAGCACCCAAAAGTCTTCGATGAACTCTTCGTCAGCCTCGTCAAGGCTGGTGAAGTCGGAGGCATACTCGACACCATCCTCCAGCGCCTTGCGGTCTATATCGAAAAAAGGGTGAAGCTCAAGCGGCAGGTGCGCGGAGCTTTGGTTTACCCAATTGCCGTGCTGCTCATTGCAATTGCCGTCGTGGTCGTTCTCCTCACCTGGGTGATCCCCGCATTTCAAGCAATGTTTGCTGATTTTGGTGGTGAAAACACCCTCCCGTGGCCCACCCAATTTATGATTTCGCTTTCGGAGGGATTCATCGAGTACTGGTACGTCTTTCTCGGATTGGCCATCTTCGTCTTTGGAGGCATCCCATGGAGCTACAGGCAAAGCTGGGGAAGGCCCTTTTGGGATGCAATGCTTCTTGAAATCCCTCTCATCGGCCCCGTGATGCGCAAGGTGGCTGTTGCCCGCTTTACCCGAACGCTTGGCACCCTCCTCGCCTCTGGCGTTCCCATTCTCGATGCGCTCAACATCGTCGCCAAAGCATCGGGTAATGTCGTGATCGAGCGCGGAATTCGCCTGACCGCCGAGCGAATCAGCGAAGGGAAAACAATGGTCGAGCCCCTCATGGAGGCCAAGGTCTTTCCACCAATGGTCGTCCAGATGATCGGCGTGGGTGAGCAAGCAGGCGCCCTCGATCAGATGCTCAGCAAGATCGCTGATTTTTATGAAGAAGAAGTCGATATCGCGGTGGCTGCGCTCACCTCCTTGCTCGAACCCCTCATGATGGTGGTGATCGGAGGGATTGTCGGGTTTATGCTGGTCGCGATGTACATGCCGATATTTGATCTTGCCGGAAAAATCCGGGCCGAGTGATACCACAAAATCCCTGTGGAGAAGATCCAAAGGCCACTGTTCACCTCCCATCGCGAGCCGTTTTTTTTTCGCCTTTGGCTTGCCCAAATCGGCCGGATCGTTGTGGCCACACTGGTGGTTTCGGGGTCTTTTTCGATTTTGGGCTGGGATACCCTTCAGACGCCAAGCGGACTAGCGCTTCTCGCCCTTGCCGCACTGGCCTATATTTCCTCTGGAATCAACCTATGGGCCTTGAGCCACAGCTGGCGATGGGCTTTTGGCTTTCACCTGGCCAGTGATCTTTTGCTCACGACTGCCCTGGTGTACTTGAGCAGTGGCCCCTTGAGCGCCTTTGCTGCGCTCTACGGGGTAACTGTGCTGACAACCGCCCTTTTGGCTTCAAGCCGAATCACCCTCATGGTTGGGGGCCTCGCCCTCCTTGTCTACGCCTCCCTGAGCCTCGCGCTGATCCATGGCGCAATCCCCCTTCTTCCTGACCAAGATCCCTTGCACGAGGTTGCCGACCAAACCAGCCTCTTTGCGAGCGCCTTTCGCAACGCCTTTGGGATTGCCCTTGTGAGCGCCCTTGCGGTGCTTCTCGCAAGGCGCCTTCACCGCGCCGAAGAGGCATTTGCCAAAGAAGCACAAAAAGCAAGCCGCCTCCAGATCCGCCACGAAGACATCCTCCGCTCCCTCAATTCTGGCCTCCTCACCATCAACGCCTCCGGCACGATCGAAAGCGCCAATCCCGCTGCCGCTTCAATTCTTGGGTGGAGCTCACCGCAAGAGCTGATTGGCAAAAACCCTCGTGCTTTTTTCGAAGGCTTTGAAGCGCAGCCTGGCACTCGCTTTGAAGCCACTGGCATCCGCCGAGATGGGAGCTGTTTTCCAGTTGGCTATTCGGTGGCCCCATTGCGGGCCATTGAGGGCGAAGCGCTTGGCCTCGTGGTGATCTTCCAAGATCTCACCGAAATCGTCGAACTGCGGCGCCAAGTCGAGCACAACCAGCGCCTGGCTTGGCTTGGCACTTTGGCAGCAGGGCTCGCCCACGAAATCCGCAATCCCCTCGCCTCCATCCGTGGGCTTGTGGAAATCGTCCAAGAATGTCCAGCGCTTGGAAGCGAAGAAAAGCGGTGGCTTGGAATGGTGCTCCGCGAGGTCGATCGCTTGGAAGAGCTGGTAAAAACCATGCTTGAAGTTGGCCGCAAAACGCCTCCAGCGCGCATGAGGGTGAATCTCAGGCCCATTGTCGAGGAAGTGGTCACCCTGGCCAAAAACCAAAAAGAAAGTGTGCGCATAGAGCTTACGCAAGAGGAAGAAATCTGGGGAGATGTCGATCCCCGGCAAATCCGACAAGTGCTTTGGAACGTGATTCGAAATGCCATTCAGTTTTCGCCAGAGGGAGGAGCCGTGCACATCGCACTAAAAAGGGCATCCCAAGAGGCGATTGTGGAAATAAGCGATGAGGGGCCAGGCATCCCTGAAAAAGAACGCGAGGCCATCTTTGACATGTTTTTTTCGAAGCGGCCAAGCGGTTTTGGGCTTGGGCTTGCCCTGAGCCGCCAAATCGTCGAGGCCCACGGGGGCCACATCGAAGTGCTTGATCGCAAGCCCCATGGAAGCCGCTTCGTGATCCGCATCCCTGACCTCCCCTCAAAGACCCCCTCGCTCACCCTCGGGCCTACCCCACATGCTGCGCAATGAAAGCGAGCACTTCCCGATCGAAAAGGAGCTCGTTGTGCCCAACCGGAAAAGTCAGCACCTGTGCCCGCGCCAGGGCGGACGCCGAAGCGAGGGGCTGAATCAGGCGATCCCGTTCAGCCACAATCACCCAACACTCCAGGCGATTGAGGCGCCCTTCCAAAGCCCGAAGCCTCCTGAGAATCGCCCCTCCTGGCCGAATCGCTTCCGCCATGGGACCAGGAATCCACTCGGCCAACCTTGTGCCTTCGTGGGGTGTGGCCAAGGTGATCAAGCGATCCGCACCTTCTACCCAACCCTCCTGGATCACCCACCGCGCCAGCAGCCCACCCAAGGAATGACCAATTAGGGTGATGGGCCTACCTTGTGCATGTTTTTCGATCTTTTGAGCCAAGCGCACAGCCACCCTTTCAAATTCTTCCCAAAAACCATAGCTGAAGTCGATGGCTTCAACCGGGTGCTTTTTGCAAATTTGCTCCCGCATTGGCACCCACACCGAGCCGTGAGACAAAAAACCATGCACAAAAACCACCAAGCGATTGGGTGATTCTGCCAACAATCTAGGGTGATCAAAGCCCAACCCCCTCCTCAGCATGAACTCACCCTGCCGCAAAAGCGATCGAAGCTCCGCCCGAATGCTTCCGCGCATGGAGCGCACTCACCTTTTTTTGCACTAAGTATAGCGCGGTGCCCATCCTTCGGCTTGATACCAACGGAGGACATCCCTCCAACCATCGGCAAAACGAGGGAAACGCGCTTTCCACCCCGTTGCACGCAAGCGCGAGGTGTCGAGAACGAGATCATCAACCAAGAGGGTGAGAGCCTCCTTACCGATTCTCGCCCGCAGGGCGGGTTTGAGGCCATGGCGCATCACCACAAGGTGATAAGCAGAAACCAAAAGCGCGTCAATCGCCCGGTGCCCCCATGCCTTTTGCCCTGCCCGTGACAGGGCGTGCAGCCAAAGCCTTGGCAATGGCCCACAGGGAAAAGTGGCCAGGCCGTAAGCATCGAAGGTGATGGCCAAGCGATCGCCAATTGAAAGAGGGTTTTCTTCGGCCACGTTGAAGATGCCCCACGCCGCTTCTTCTTTCTCGAGAAGGTGTATAAGGGCCCGTGCCACATCCTCCGCATGCACAAAACAGTGAAGGGGGCCCCCGTGAGGACGTGGCAAAAGGGGGGTGAACAAGCGCAACGCAGGCCCAATCGCCAGAAGAATTGCGGCAAAATGCCTCCCCCGTCGCCCGTAAATGGGCGCAGCGCGAACGATGGTCCAGGGTGCCCCACGGCCGCGCTGCGATTGAAGGATCCGCTCGGCTTCAAGCTTGGTTTGGCCATGAATGCCGCGAGGGGCGATAGACCCCTCCTCTGTGATCGCCCCTTTTTGGCCAGTTGCGTAAATCATCGCCGTCGACACGTGGACAAAACGCCGCACCCCTGCACGGCTTGCTGCCTGATAAAGCCAAGCCACCGATTCGGTGTTCACGGCCCAAAGGACCTCCTCTGGGGCCTCTTCATCGAGAATGGCCGCGGTGTGAATCACGGCGTCAACCCCCCTCACCAGCCCTTCCACAAAAGAGCGGTCACGCAAATCCCCGGCGCGCACTTCTCCCCGAAGAGGTACCCGCACCCCCTGGGCCCAGCGATCGCTCGCAATCACCCGATAGCCCAGCGCCTCAGCAAGCGCCACAACCGAATGCCCAACTGTCCCAGCTGCGCCGGTCACAAGGACCGTCCTCATGGCCCCTTTTTAGCGCACGCGCCCAAAACCACAAGGCAATTCCTCCAAAGTGTCGATGAAGCGATCCACCATCTGAGCCCCCCACTCTGTCAAAAAAGACTCCGGATGAAATTGCAAAGCCTCGATGGGAGCCTCTTTATGCCTGAGCCCCATGAGCACCCCATCGTCGGCCCAGGCACTTGGGACAATCACCGGTGGCAAAGAAGCCGGATCGACTGCCCAAGAATGGTAGCGCATGACGCGAAAGCGCTCGGGTAAGCCTTGGAAACACCCTCTTCCATCATGGCGAATCACACTCGTCCGACCGTGCATTGGCCTTGGCGCCCGGATGAGCCTGCCCCCAAAAGCCTCTGCAATGATCTGCATCCCTAAACACACACCAAAGATCGGAAGCCCCCTTGGCGCTTCATGCACCAAATCCATGCAAATCCCAGCCCCTCGGGGAAGCCCAGGCCCAGGCGAAAGCACAACCCCAAGGGGCCCAAGTGCCCAAAGGGCAGAAAGGGTGATTTCGTCGTTTCGAAACACCTTGAGAAGATCTGGTGCAAGGCCGCGCTCGATGAGGCGCGATTTCAAAAGGTCAGCCAAAATGTAGGTGAAAGAGTCATAGTTGTCGATCAACACAATCACACCTTGAACACCCATTCCAAACCCCTCGATGGCTCTCCCATTCACCATGCATCACCCTCATGGCATGGCAATGGCCTCATGTTCTCCTTGAATTCCATCACCTTTGATCCACCTTCTTTGCATGCTCGATTTTCTCCGTGATCAGGTGGACCCCAGGCGCTTCCTTGAGCGCCGGGGCAATTTCATCCGTGCAGCTTGGGAAACGCTGAGCCCCCTTCCTGGCGGAAAGCAAGCCTTTTCTGCGCTCATCGCTCGCCTGGCACCCTATACCGGTACCATCCGGGCCACCGTGCTTGAACTTGAAAGAACCCGGGCCCTCCTTGAGATGAAAGACCGCCCTTCCCTTCGCAACCACCTGGGAAGCATTCACGCAATTGCCCTTGCCAATTTGGCAGAGCTTTCTGGCAATATCGCCCTGGCCTATGGCCTCCCAGATGATGCCCGCTTCATCGTTCTCCGCCTCGAAATCGACTACCTCAAGAAAGCACGGGGCACCCTCCACGCCGAAGGACGCGCGCCACTTGTAAGCGACTCAAGCGAAAAAGAGGTCGAAGTCGAGGTCGAGATCCGAAACAGCCAAGGCGAGCGCTGCGCCCAGGCCAAAATCCGCTCCCTCGTTGGGCCAAAGAAAGGAAAGTGAATCACTCCTCGGGGTGCCATTTGATCGAACAGCCCATCGATGGCTTTTGGGGAGAAGGCACGGGCTTTCCTTCAAGCACGGCATCGAGGGCACGTCGGAGGTCAGCACCAGTCAAAGGCCGGCCGTTTCCGGGGCGGGCATCATCGAGCTGGCCGTGGTAAACAAGGCGCCTCTTTTCGTCGAACACATAAAAATCAGGCGTGCACATCGCATCGAGTGCCCGCGCCACCTCCTGGGTCGCATCAAAAAGAAAAGGAAAACGCCACCCCTTTTCTTCCGCAAGGGCCTTCATGTATGGAGGCCCATCTTGGGGATGCGTGCGTTCGCTATTTGCATTGATCGCAGCCACGGCAACTCCCTTGGCGAGGTATTCATTGCCCACCCTCGTGATCTCATCGATCACATGCACCACGTAGGGGCAGTGGTTACAGGCGATGATGAGGAGAAGGGCTTTGCCTTGGAGGTCGTCCCGGCGAACGATGCGACCTGTCACCGCATCGGGCAGCGCAAAATCAGGGCACAACGAACCCAGAGGAAAACGCTCAGAAATCGCTTGAACCGCAGGCATTGCCCTTCATATTCACCCCATCCCGCCCGAAGGTCAACCCAACGATCTCAAGCCATCAACAAGACCCGCAAGCGAGCAGGTTTGAGGACTGAAGGAATGCCATTAGAATGAAGGGGTGTTGAATGGCCTGAAAAAAAACTCAAACTCAATCCCTTTCGTCTTTTGGATTGGCACTTTGGCATGGGCCTGCTCCTCTCCCGCTCGACCTCCTCCTTCTGATGCCTCCCCCAACTGGAGAAAAGACGCCTCTGAGCACATGGACGCAGGTGGAGACGTCCTTTTGCCTTGCGGAAGGCTTGGCCAAGCTTGCTGCGGGCCCCTTGGAACTTGCACAACAGGGAACCGCTGCGAAAACGAAAGGTGCTGTGCCGTCTCTGGCAGCCGAACACCTTGCTCAGACAGAGCGGATTGTTGCGGTGGCGCCGATTGCGTTGGAGGTGTGTGTTGCTCCTTGGTTGGCACCCCCTGTCGATCGACCCAAGAATGTTGCGGCGACCTCATTTGTCAGGAGGGTGTGTGTGCCCGCCCCGACGAGGAGTGCGGCCGAGAAGGAGGGGCCTGCTGCGCTGGAAATGAATGCCGATCGGGACTGGTATGCGTGCGCGGCCGATGCGAGAGCTGTGGCAGCGAAGGTGAAGTGTGTTGCGCACCCCCTCAGGAATGTGCGGCAGGCCTCTTCTGTAGCGGAGGGCAATGCCGTCAGGTGAGTGGGTGTGGCGAAGAAGGCCAAATGTGTTGCGAAGGTGAGCGTTGCGCAGATCCACTGGTTTGCAGGAACAATGTTTGCGTCCGACCTAAAACACCCTGTGCATATACCAACTGCGAAGAATGCACCTCTCACTACCCTTGCGGATGGTGTGCCGACTCAAACACCTGCATGGTTGGAAGTGCGGAAGGCCCCGCAGTGAGCACTTGCTCGAACTGGGCTTGGCGGGTGAACCAATGCACAGGTCCCGAAGACCCCTGTGCAGACGCTATCGACTGCGCGACTTGCACCGCACGCCCATCGTGCGGCTTTTGCGACGGCCGTTGTCAGCGCGGCACAGCCATGGGGCCTTCCTCTGGAAGTTGCATGGGAAGATGGGTTTGGACCGCTTCTGAATGCGCAAGCGCAAGCGACTGCTCAAGGCAAACAGATTGCGCCTCCTGCACAGGTTCGCCCCAATGCGGATGGTGTGCAGAAAGTGGCCGCTGCACCGAGGGCACTGCCTCTGGTCCCAGCTCAGGAAGTTGCACCCGATGGAATTGGCTTCCAGCCCAATGCGGGGGCGATGACCCCTGCGCGCGGTGGATGGGGTGCAGGGCATGCACCTCTCAGCCCCAGTGTGGCTTTTGCCATTCAGATGGCCGCTGCCGGCAGGGGAGCGCAAGCGGCCCCGCCACAGGCACTTGTGCCGACTGGGATTTTACCCCCGCAGATTGCCCATGCACACCCCTCCGCGGGGCATGTAGAGAAAACGCAGAATGCTGCGCGGGCCTTTCTTGCCGAAGCGGAGTGAGCTTTGGGATGCGCTGTTGCGCTGAAGCAAACCAAAGCTGCCGCGAAGGCGCAGACTGCTGCGGCTACATGGACTGCATTGGCGGCCGTTGCGCTTGCCGTGCCTCAGGAAGAGGATGCCTCGACGATCGCGACTGCTGCTCCCGAATGTGTCGAATGGGGCGCTGCGCTTGAGGTGTTTTGACCTCACCCTTTCCCATCAATCCCCAAAAACCCCTGGAGAAAATGGTCCCACCACCGTGCCCTCTTCTCGGCCATTCACCTCAAGATGCCCAAGTTTTTTCGAGGCCCTAAAAAGGTGATTGTTGAAACCACCCAAGCAACACACATGGGTCCGTCTACCCCACATCCATCTTTTTGGCCATCG
The DNA here is from genome assembly GCA_025056955.1 of Sandaracinaceae bacterium. GTDB lineage: Bacteria > Myxococcota_A > Polyangia > Polyangiales > Sandaracinaceae > JANWYL01. The sequence continues at coordinate 14,976 of JANWYL010000042.1, forward strand.
CAAAGTCGGCATCTGGTTTGCTCAAACCATCTGGCACGGAGGCAAAAATGGGTGGCAAGTGCGGTCAATCCATCTCATCGAAGTTCAGGTGGTTGAGTTTCGCAACGCTTTTGCTCCTTCTTGGGGCATGTGAGGGCAATCTCGGTGTCCCACAAGACGGGCGTTCTTCTTCCCGCTCCTTCTCACCCCTGGTGGGCGGGCAATTCACCTACGAAAGACCTCACGTTGGGCTCTTCGAAATCCATTATCCGAACGGAACTTATACGTTTTGCACGGCCACCCTGATCAGCCCAAGGGTGATCATCACGGCTGCACATTGTTTTGACTATGAATCGAGGGATAACCTTCTCGAAGACCCTCGTCTCTTCCTTTTCAAAATTCAGATCTCTGAGACCGAATCCTACACATACCGCATCATTGCAATGCGGACATTCGTTACCGTGAGCGACGATCCTGACTATACCTTTCCAGTAGTTGGGCCGTGGGACGTTGGGGTGATGCTTCTCGAAGAAAGCGTTCCTCCCCACATCGCCCAGCCAGCGCGATTGGCTCACGAATATCCAGAAGACGGCGAGTGGCTTTCGATCTATGGATATGGATGCCAAAACCGAGAGGGTTGGGGGCGAGACCGCACTGGCTCTGGCAGAAAGCAGGTGATTCGTACCAGGTGGCCTGTAAGGATTCACCAAGGTTGCCCTGGAGACTCGGGGGGGCCAACCCTTACGAGCGACGAGCAGGTGGTGCAGGTGAACAGCGGTGGGTGTGAACGAAACAATTGCTTTGACATCTTTGGCGATGTGGTGCGTTATCGCCGCGAGATTGAGGGTACAATTGCAGAATGGACCGGTGAGCTTCCAAGCCCACCATCTCCTCCAGAACCAGAGCCAGGTACAGAACCAGAACCCAGCAACCACTGCGCATCCCTCGACTCTTGCGAGTCTGCTGTTTCCACCCCATTCTGTGCCTGGTGTGAGGGCCTCGGACACGGTGTGAGGATTAACCGCGAAGGAGAAGCCCTCGACTTCTGCCCATCCGGATTCCGCACTGAGTGCTCAACAACGCATGAAGACCGCTGCGGAGAATGGGCTGGCTTGACCGAATTCACCTGCCAAAGCGATGGTGTCACCTTCGTGCGGTGTTTGCCAGGTGGAGAACCAGAGTTTGCTTACTGCCCGCACCCATACTCATGCACCCCTGGAAGCACCGAGTGGGCATGCTACTGATCCAAGCA
>JANWYL010000043.1 GCA_025056955.1 Sandaracinaceae bacterium
TTAGGAGCCACATCGTCACCTTCGCCACCTTCAACGGTCCCTCCTGGAGCCCATAGGCCTTCTGCCCCCCCTCCAAGGGTCACCCTGACCCCTTTCGCTCCTGGAGCCCGTCAACCCATTGAAGCTTCTCCTTCGCCTCCTTCACCTCTTTCTCCGGCACCACCCCACGAGCGCTTTGGTCTAGAAGAGGAGCCAGAAGACGAGACGGCAGTCCCCTCGCCGAGGGTTGTCGCACGAGGCACCGATGCACCCTTGAGGGGCGTGAGCCCTGAGCCAGCCCCTCCTCCAACCCTTGGTCCGGAGCCAGGAATTGCCCCTCGCGCTGAAGAAGCCCAACCAGTCGAACCCAAGCGCAGCGAAAGCCCGCCAGTATCTCCCCCTCGGCCTGAGCTTGGCCGTTTGGCCGCTCGAAGTGAAGCCGTAACCCGTCCAGAGGCTCTGCGGCCTCATCCTCCCGCCCATGAGCTCCCCCAGCGGCTTGAAGCGCATCGGTCAGAGCCTCCGAAAAAAGAAGGAACACCAGCGCAAGCAGGAGTGGGAAGTGTTGCCCCAGCCATCGCCTCTCCTGTTACCCATCACCTCGTGATTGAGCCTGCTCCCTTGGATCCTGCCGCGCTTGGCCCAATTGCAGCTCTGCTCGAGGATCCTTCGGTCCACCACATTCTCGTCCAAGGCGCAATGGGAATTTGCTTTGAGCGAAGAGGAGCTGGCTTGATCTCATCAACTGCCCGCTTCCTCACTCAGCCAGCTCTCCTTCGAGCGGCCGCTTCTCTTTTTGCCCAAGCAGGCTTGGCAATTGGTGCCGACCCGATTCAAGAAGCCGTCCTCCCAGATGGGACCCACGTGACTTTGGTGCTTCCCCCTGTGGCCGAATGGGGAGTGAGCCTTGAGATCCGCAAGCTGGGCCAGGCTCTTGTCAGTGCTGAAGCGCTCATGGCGCAAGGAATGCTTTCCCCCGAAATGTGGGCTTTTCTTCAAAGTGCCATGGCGCATCGCCGCAACATCGCTGTGATTGGCCCCGCACAGGCCAATGCCTCTGCCTTGCTTGGCGCCATGCTTTTGGCCTGTAGGGAAGAGCGCGTGTTGATTTTGGAGGAAGCCAGCGAAATCCCACTGGCGCCCAATCCAAAGCACAACCGATTCAAGGCAGGCCCAATGGGAATGAGCACCCTCATCCGGCGACTTGGGCATCTTCGGGCGGACTGGTTTGTGATCGATGGCCTCTCGAGCGGAGCGCTTCGCGATGCCTTGGTGTTGGCGGGAAGTCGTGGAGGAGGCACTTTGCTTGGAATTCATGCGGCCTTCCATCCTGCCGTGGTCGATGAAATTGTGGCGCTAGCAAGCCTTGGAAGTTCGCGAGAAGGGCTCCGGGAGCTTGTTTTCCAAGCGATTCACGTGTTGGTCCAGCTTGACCGTGTGCATGGGGTTGGGCGCGTGGTTTCGATTGGGGAATTGGCAGAAGGCCAGCTCGTCGAGCGCTTTAGACCAAGAAATGGGGAAGGCACCTTCTTTGTTCAGGGCGAGGGGCGTTCAACGACAATTATCCCGTAGTCATCGCCACGGCGAAGCACAACAACGAAAGCCGTGAAGTCCCTCTTTGGTTTGAATGGGGAGGAAAACCCTGTCTTCAGCTTCGCATTCCGCTTCTTCTTCCCCGTTGTGCACGGAGCCTCCGCGGATTTCTCTAAGAGTTCCACTCGCATCGGCCTCGCTGGTCCACTCCCACACATTCCCTGAAAGATCGTAAACCCCCTCCTCTGTGACACAAAGGGGAAAGGACCCGCTTGGGCGAATCGAATGCTCGGAAGGGTTGTCTTCTGCCTCAATCGCATTGCATCGATGGGGCTCCCAGTGGTCTCCATAAGGAAAGCGCTTGCCCTTGGGACCGCGGCATGCCCGGGTCCATTCTTTTCGGGTGCAAAGACGATATCCGGCTTTTTTGCAGGCTTCGAGGGCTTCCTCGTAGCTTACCCCCACGGCAGGGAGGTCGTTGAACGCTGGCTCTGCAATCCCATTTCGAATCAGGGCTTCATGGCGGTCGATGCAAAAGGAAAATCTTCCCATCTGGATATAAGCCATGCGCTCTGGGCAAGGGCCAAGCTTTGCACGAAAAGGGGGCTTGCCTTGGGTTTCACAACCAGTGGCAATGAGCCAAAAGCAAGCAAAAAAAGCGATGCTTTTTGGCCACCTCTGTCTCTTTTTTCTGGTTTGAGTGGCCCTCCCTTTTGCTAAAACTTTTTTGTGCGTCGAAACCTTCCAGAAGTGGCTGAAATTGAGGCGTCTCAAGAGCTTCCCTTCCCTCCTGAGCTCATTATTGAAGCCTTGTCCCCTCTTCTTACACCAGCCCGCTTGAAGCGTTTTCGCGAAGTGCTCGCGAAGCGAATTGGCTCCCTCATTCCAGTCCTCGATGGGCTCTCTGACCCACACAATGGCGCAGCGGTCTTGCGTTCTGCAGAAGCCTTTGGTTGTCAAGAGGTGCACATCGTTCACGGAAAGCTCCCCTTCGCTTATTCCAGCCACGTGAGCCGACACACGGAGCGCTGGCTTGACGTCCACATCCACACCCGTGCTGAAGAGGTGGTTCACTTGCTGACTCAGAGGGGATTTGCGCTCTTTATTGCTGACATGCAAGGGGAGGCAGAGCTCAAAGAACTCAGCGCAATTCCAAAACTCGCAGTCGTCTTTGGTAACGAGCATGGAGGAATCTCTCCGATTTTTCGGATCCACGCCCACGGGTCCTTTCGCATTCCCATGGCAGGTTTCGTTGAAAGCCTCAACGTTTCGGTCGCTGCAGCCATCACCCTTTTTGTTGCAAGCCAGGGGCGGCACGGTGACCTCGATGAGGCAAGCCAAAAGCGGGTGCTTGCCCGCTGGCTTCTTCGGCAAATTCAAAACAGCGAAGCCATTGTGAGAAAGCACATGAGCGCAAAGCAAGATGAGGAATCGATCGGCCAGTCCTAGATGGGTTCTTTTGGAATGAGGTCGCGGCCAGCGGGACACGCGATCTCCACTCCTGTTGGCCCATCAGTGGTTTTGAGAATCTTGAACTCCACCCGACGGTTGCGTTCCCATGCCTCTGGCGTGTGCCGTGGATCAACAGGACAACGTTCGCCATAGCCCGCGCTTCGCAGCCGATTCCGAGCAACCCCCCTTTCAACCAAGGCGTTCACCACTGCTGCTGCCCGATCGCTCGTCAAGCGAATGTTGTACTCGTCGCTTGCGCGCTCATCGGCGTGCCCTTGGACCTCGACGAGGAGAATTTGGGGATTGTTGATGAGGGTTGCTGCGACAGCATCGAGAATCGGATAGCTCTGGGGCAAGATTTGGGCGCTATTGGTCTCGAAGTATATCTTCTCCAAAATGATGATGCTGTCGTCAGTCACAATCACTGATCCGCGATCTGGACAGCCGTCTTGGTCTTCGGTTCCGTTGTAGGTCTCGGGCTCGTTGGGACAGGCATCGTCGCGGTCGAGAATGCGGTCTTGGTCGTTATCGGGCTCAGGGCAGCCGTCTTGGTCCTGGAAGCCATCCTTGTCTTCTGGGTCATTTGGGCACAAGTCGTCAACATCAAGGATCCCATCGCGATCATTGTCGGGATCGGGGCAGCCGTCTTGGTCCTCAAAGCCATCTCTGTCTTCCGGATCATCCGGACAGCGATCGTCGCGATCGAGGATGCCGTCTCCATCCCGATCGCCTTCGCTGCCCTCCGGGCAGCCATCTTCGTCAGCATCCCCGTCTTTGTCTTCAGGAATCATCGGGCACTGATCGTCGACATCAAGGATGCCATCGCGATCGTTATCGGGATCAGGACAGCCATCCTCATCGGCAAAGCCATCGAAATCTTCGGGCTCATTTGGGCATTGATCTGTGTCATCGCGGTAGCCATCGCCATCGCGATCACCAATCGATGGCTCAAAGATGAAGCCCACCATTCCCCGGACATCTGCCGAAAGGAGCCCTCCAATTGGGATGGCTCCTCCTCCAGAAATCACAAGGTAACTGTTGCGCTCAACAAAGAGTTTGATGCCGCCAAGCCCTTCAAGGGAGTGGCCACCGCTTGCTCCCATCGATTGAAACAAGCTCGCACCATAGACTTCTGCCGTAAGCTCTAGCGGTGAATCACCAAGCCTCAGCCCCATCGCAATCCCATAGGTCAGCATTGGGCCGTAGTTCACTTCTGATCCCCCACGGACGATGCAATCTGTCACTTGGCCCCTGGTTGCGCATGAGGCATTGGTCGGAGGCTGGATTCCAGGCTCATTGGGGTCAGTGTCCGCGTTAGGGTTGATCTCACTTCTGCCTCCCACAGGAATGATTGGCGTGCGTCCAAACATCAACCGAGCGCCAACCTGCAAGCCAAAACGCAAATGGCGATCTGCCCGGTACTCCGCCAAAGCCAAAGGCTGAAGAGAAAGCGTGTTGTCTCCCACAAAACGGCGGCTCCCCTCGCCGCTTGTGGGAAATTCCACAAGAAGCCCAAGGCCAAGCCCAAACCCCCGATGACGGTCTGCTCGAAGCAAGCGTGCTTTGCTGTGGAGAACGATATTGCCAAAGCCCTGGTAGGCAATTCCTTGCCCGTCCCGACCTTCGGCGTAGTCGTTTAGGACGCCCGGAATCGTGAGGTTTGGTCCGCTTGCAAAAGCCAAGGGAATCTGCACTCCAACCTCAAGGAAATTGGCAATTCCCAAGTTTCCATGAAGAATCCCCGTGAAAATGTAGTCCACCGCCCGGCCGCAGAGGATGTTGTTTGGGCAGCGCTGCCGCTTGTCAATCTCCATGGCCGAAACCGTGCGGTCGTTCCGAAAGCCATCAAAGGGAATGAGGCCAAAGCCCCCATTCACAATCAAACCAAATGAAAAGTCCAAGTGGCCCAGAACATCGCTTCCATTGACCGATAGGTACCCCTTCGAGTCCATGGCAGGCCGAAAAAGCTGGAGGTCCATTCCGACGCCTGCAGGCAATCCGTTGCCTGTGAGTTGCGCCTGCACAGAAGCAGTGCTTGAAAAAAACGCACTGCAGATCAGGCCACTCCAAATCCAATTCTTCCAGCCTTTGCTTTGCATGAGACCTCCACTCCGAGGATATCGAAAAGGCCCCGGAACCAGGTTCGCGAAATATGCGAAATATTCTCGAGCAAATCCGAGAATGTCAAACATTGCTCTCGCCGGGCGCCCCTAGCGGGCGAGGCCTCCAATCGCTCCACCAAAAAAGGGCAAAAGAGGCACGAGATCTTGGTCGTCAAAACGCAACATCGCCCCAATGAAGAAATCAACAGTTCTTTCGTTAAGAGGATCATCGAGGCCAGCGAGCACAAAGAGTGTGGGCAAAAGCTCATAAGCAGCGCGAAAACGCAAGCGAGGAAGCCTCGACACTGCGATCTGAAAAACCTCGCCCGTGATTTCGAGAGAATCATCGAGGAGGTGGAGGTCCAAGCCCAAGCCTCCCGAAGACTCAAGGATCCCAAATCGAAAAGTGGCAAAGTGCACGCGTTGGGCGAGCATAAAAGAAAAAACCAGCGCATCGGTTGTGGTGATGCGTTGCTCCTCATAGAATTCGGGCTCGCCTGGATCAACAGGGCTCCTTCGCACTTGGACGCTTGAGAGCTCGATTCGCCCCCGCGGATCATCGATGAGCTGGAGATAGAAGGCCCGCCCCTCCCGTGGAAGAATTCGAAAGGTGAAGTAGTTTTTGAAAGTATTGGCAAGGAAATTGTACTCACTTCTCAACTCCACAATCGTGCGAAGGCGGCTGATTCCGCCAAGCACGTCTGCAAGCCCTTCGGCTGAGCTTTCAAGCTCATCCATCAGGCGAGAATCGGTGGTCAAGCGGCCGATGGTGCCTTCACCGGCCGCTGTGCGCTCAGTCACTTCGCCAAGGTCCGCCAACACCTTGTCGAGCCGATCGGCTGCGCGGCGAATCGAAGCGATCATGTCGTCGGCTTCCTTGACACCGCGATCGATTTCACCCTGATTGCGCTCAACCAGAGTGCGTATTTCCCTCGCAATCGCTTCGATGTTCTCCAGGATGCTTCCGAGCTCGGGGCGAGCCGTTCGGGTGATCGCTTCAACATTTGCAACCGTTTGGCGAATCGATTCCTGATTTTGCTCGAGGATTGAATTGACCCTGGCAAGGGATTCAGACAAGTTGCGCAAAGCCTCGCTCATTTGCCTCCCCGCTTCGTCTGTCCCAAAGGAGCGCTCAAGTTGCCGCGCCACCTGCCGCACAGAAGCCGCAATCGCACCAACGTGCTCAAGAATTTCTCCAGTGCTTGGGGTTTCGATCACGGTCGCGATGCGGTCCCCATCGACCAGCCTTCTCTTCCCCTCTGTGCCCGGGCTAATTGCCAAAAAATATTCCCCCAGCAAAGAAGCAGTCGATCGTTGGATCGTGGCATCTTCGTAAAGCGCAACATCTGGATTGATCACGAGATCAACCCTCGCCAAACTCCCCTCAAGGCGTATCCGCTCGATTCGTCCAACAGAAATCCCCGCAATTGTCACCCTGGACTTTGGAATAAGGCCTTGCGCATTTGGCAAAAGGGCATACACGCGGTAGCCTTCCCGGGTCTGAGAGCCCTCATCAACGGCCCGCCAAAGGAAATACGCAGCCACCACCGCAAATACCACAAGGGTACCCACTTTTGCTGCTTGAACGATTTCTTTGCGCTTCAATCCAACTCCTCAACGAAAAATTCAGAAGCGAGCCTAGAGTGTGAATCCTAGTCAAAGAAAGGCGAGGCACAAAGCGCGCTTCCTTTGCCTTTTTAGCCCCTCACATCCTCCTCCATCTTGCGCCTCTCACCCTTCCATCCCCAAAAAGGGGACAAAACAAACAAGAGAACCAATGCGAGCGCCGCAAGGATGTACTGGGCCAGGCGGGCAAAGAGCGCAATTGCCACGGCTTTTGCAGGCTCGCTGCCAAAACCAAGGGCCTTGCCAAAAAGCCAATAGGCCCCTTCTGTCATTCCTGCTTGGTTAGGGATGAGATCACCCACTGCCGCCCCGACAAGGTGAATGCCCTGAGCCACCAGGGCACTTTGGATGCCCGCTACGCCCCCAAGAGCGAAAACAATTGTCCCATACTGCACGCTCTGAAACACCCTCCCAATGCAGGTATAGGCAATTGGAATGGCCATCCCCACCTTCTCTCCTTGAAGCTCGGATCCTCTTTGACCAAAGGAAGGGAAAATCTTTCCAAGCCACCTCGCCATGCGCTCGCTTTTTGAAAGCCACAAAATCCATGCCCCAAGCAGCGCCGTAAGCAAGCCATTTCCAAGGACCAACCAGGGCAAAGCCAATCCATTCGCTTCAAGTGACGGAAAAAAACACGCCAAGGCAGAAGGCAAGGAAATGAACGCATTGGCAAGCATTGTGGCCGCTTGGAGCCGCATGCCGTTGGCCAGGGCTCGGCTCGCTCCCCAAAACCTTGCAAGTTGAGTGGCTCGGGCCACTTCGCCTGCTGCCCTCCCACCAGGAAGGAGAATCATCGTCGCGTATGCCGCACATGCTGAGCGCACCCAAACCACCCATGGCACCTTCGGGCCTGCATTGACAGCAATCGCACGGAGCGCAAACACGTCCATCGACATAAAGGCCCCCTCAAGGAGCACCACAATTGGCAGGTAGTGCACCGCCCCTTCGATGGCGCGCCATAGCTCAGCGCTTCCAACTTTGCGGATGAGCCAGACCATCGCAGCAAGCCCAACCGGTAAAAGGAGCCACTTCCACCCATCACCAGAGGGCTTCCGCCGCTCAAGATCCCCTACTTCCTTTGGCAGATGCACTGCTTCTCCAAAAGAAGCCTCACTGCTCCTGTGGTGCGCCCCCCTTTTTGACCAAATCCACAAGCCGGTGCCGCTGCTCCCATACTTTGTAAAAGGCCTGGATGTAAAGCTCCACCACCTCATCATCCTGAGCAATCAGGGGGCAGCTCTGGGAGAAGAGCACAATCGAGCCATCAAGGAGTGAGCGAACGCCGGGGTAGTTTGCTCGATAGTTCTCCTGGATGCGCTCGCCATCGCTTTGGGAGGCATCTTTCTGAAAAAAGGGAAAGCCCTTCCCAAACCCCACCATTTTTTGAAAGAGGGGGTGGTGCGGCAGGGGTTCGCTTTGCCACAAAACCACTTCGCACCCTTCGGCCCGAAGGGCCGCAATCACGGCATCGCGAAGCTCTCGATGAGAAAGATCGAGACCGGCCAGTTGTGGGTCCAGCCGAACGCGATACTTGTGGAAAACGGGGCTGCGATCCTTTGGGAGGGCTGGTGGAAATACCCCAGGAAGGGCTTTTAATGCCTCTGAAAGGCGCGCCGCCTTTGAACGAACGCCATTTGTTAAATCCGGCAAGCGACGAAGCTGGCTTCGGGCAAAAGCAGCCATCATCTCGTTTCCGCGGTACATCGAACCAATGCCAAGAGAAAGAAGGGAACGATGCCCATCGAGGGGACGTTCGATCCGATAGTGCTCGCCATCGCTTCGGCGAATGTCTTGGCCAAAATTTCGCACCTGATTGGCCCGCTCGAGGGCATCTGAGTCGTTGGTCAAGTAGATCCCCCCCTCTCCGGCGGAAAGATTTTTCGAGCTCTGGAGCGAAAAAGCGCCACCATGGCCAAAAGTGCCGACAAAGCGGCCGCGGTAAGTGGCCAAGTGGGCCTGGGCCGCATCTTCGATGAGCAAAAGACCATGGCGTTTGGCAATCGCCTGGATTTCCTCAAGATCACAAGGACAGCCATGCACGTGGACTGGCATGATCGCTTTCGTGCGCGGCGAAATCACAGCCTCGATGGCATGAGGATCCATGAGCCCACTTTCTGGGCTTACGTCCACAAAAATTGGCACTGCCCCTTGGAGCAAGACCGAAAGCGGCGTTGCCACAAATGAATAGGCGGGAACGATCACTTCGTCCCCTTCGCCAATCCCAAGCGCAGCCAAACTGAGCTGAAGCGCGCTCGTTCCAGAGTGGGTGAGAAGCGCGTGACGTGCCCCGTGGGCTTGAGCAAACTCCTCCTGCAACGCCCGTGCTTCAGGGGCATCGCTCCCAGAAAGCACGCCCCGCTCGAGCACCCGCATGACCGCACGTCGATCGTCCTCTGTGACAATCGGCCACTTCCGATGGCGGGCAGAATCGAAAAGGGGCTTACCGCCAAATATCGCAAGCTCCATCGAATGGCCTTCCTTCTTCAAGCACGACCAGAAACCCGTTTTGCCCAGTCCAAAAGCATGCGCTCTTGCTTGAAAAGGTCGTGCACAGCTTGTTCGCCTGGTGAAGTGTATGGGCTCTTGAAGTAGACAGAAAGCTGCCGCTGAATCCCCCGCTCTCCCTTGGCCTTGGCCACATCAAGCAGGCGCACGAGATCGAGCACAAGAGGAGCTGCCAAAATCGAATCCTGACACAGAAAGTTCACTTTCATTTGCATTGGGACGCCACAAAAGCCACCAATGTCGATGTTGTCCCAAGCTTCTTTAGCGTCTCCCCTTGGCTTGTAGTAGTGGATGTGCACCTGGTGGTTTTCGACGTGATACCCAACGATCGAGTCGAGCACAGCTGCTTTGCTCAAGACCTTGGTCTTGTTTGAAGCCGGGTTATCCAGAATGAGGCCGTCATTATTGCCAAGGAAATTGACCGAGTACCACCCGATCACCCGCAGGTTGCGCACCCGAAACATGGAGGCAAGGGCTGTTTTAAGAAGGGTCTGCCCGGTTTTCCCATCCATCCCGCAATAGGGATTCCCGTACTCTTTGGCCTGTTCTTCAAGGGCCGGAACATTCGCCAAAGATGGCGTAAAGTTGCAGTAGGGAACGCCTAGTTTATTCGCTGCGTAGAAATAGCGCATGGCAGGCGAAATCGCGCTGTGGTTTGCGTCAAGGGCCTTTTCAAAAGCAGCAAGGCTTCTGTGACAATCTGAAATCTCTTGGTAGCGTTCGGTTGAAGCGAGGTTGACCATGATGACTGTGTCGCAGTTGTGAGTGCGCTTAAAATCCAAGATGCACCGCTCAATGTGAGCGATCTCTTCGCGGAAGTTGCGCACACGCACGACGTTCTCTCCTTTGACATTCGCCGCGTACTCGCTTGAAAACACCGCTGGCCATGGGCGGATGGCTTCCAAGCGATCTCGCACTTTTTCCAAAAGGTGCTCAGAGAACACCTTATGGTGCTTTGCCGCCTCAAAGGCATTCGGAAATTGGACATCCCAACCACCAAAAACCAAATCCTCAAGAGGTCTGAAACTCAAATAATCGGTAAGCTTTTCGCCAGGGTCTGGGTTTCCTGGCTCCGTGAGCATTCCGACCCGAGGTGCAAGCCCTCGGATCATGAACTCAACCCCTGCAATCACCGTGGTGCTTACAGCTCCATTGACTCCAACAATCACAACGCCGAGCTTTGACATGGTTTTATCCTCCAATGCCGACTGACGGGGTTCCTCCCACTGTCCTTGGCAATCAGCTTGCTTTCCGGGTTTCATCAATGCAAAAGGCGTGAGATTTAACTTTTGGACTGGGCCACATAAGCGCGCAAGATCTCCTTGCGATGGTCATCGATGATGCGGGGAAACTTGGTTTGAACATTGCCCCGACCAACCTCACGGAGGAAGCGCTCGACCGAGCCCTTTGGAAGAACCACGAGCTCTGGCGGCAAAATCGCAACCTCCCGCTCCCTATGCTCTCGATAGACACGGTTTTGCTCGCGCAACTTTTCATCAAAAGCCTCAATGAAGCCTTGAAGGCTAGGAGGGGGCCCGTCAAACTCAACAAAGAGCACGTAGCGTGACTTGGCTGTCCCATCAACACCCACATCTGCCGCACAGCCATAGTCGACAGTCCGAGCAGGATGCTTTGAAAGCGCATATTCGACTGCTCGCTCAATCTCAAGGTGGGTTGTGAGCTCTTGAGTGGTCGAAAGGCAGCCAGAAAAGCGGCCTGCAAATTCGATGCGAAGGGGGCGAATGCTTGGAAAGCGCACAAGATCGCCAAGCCGATAGCCATAGAGGCCTGAGGGAGTCGTCACGTAGATGGCGTAGAGACGATCTTTTTCGACCCCCCAAAGGGGCACCCGTTTTGCTCCACTGCCTAGACTCTCAAGGTCGCTTGGCTGATCGATGGGCACAAATTCAAAGAAAACGCCACGGTCTGGAATCATGAGCATCCCCCTTTCGCCTGAGTGATCGCTAACGGCATAGATTCCCCCTTCTGTGGCATTGTAGGTATCGACCAAGGTGAATTCCCTCCCCATCCGCTCGCGGATCACAGGGATATAAGGCCCTGCAGAAACACCCCCACCAAGCAGCACCTCAAGGTTTGGCCAGATATCAGAAACCGTACGGGCTCGAAGCCCTCGCCTTCGAGCAGCCTGAATCAGCTTATCGAACAAGATCGAAAACCAACAGGTCGTCCCTGCAACTGCCCGCACGTCGTAATCCATGTAGTGTTCGACGATCTGATCGAGTTTCTCGTCGTAGTTTGCAATCTCGCGAATTTTCTTAAAAGGGAGCTGGACAGGCTTGGTGAGAAGCGGCATCCGCACCGATTGGAGAGAAGGATTGGTGGTGATAAAAACAGGCCCTTCACGCCTCATCGTTGTTGGAGGAAAAAGGCCAAGTGTGTAACCATCGGTGAAGTCCCTAACGCGACGAGCCACAAGGTAGCGAAACAATGCATCTGCTGCAGAGCCCCTCTGATACGCGATCTGCCTTTCGCTGATCGGCAAAAACTTGGATCTGCCTTGGGAAGAAGTGCCGGAGCTATTGCCAAAGTACTTCACAGGCTCGGGAATCAGGATCCCCCTCTCACCAGCCCGCATGGCTTCGAAAGCAGGCGCAAATGAGTCGTAGTTTCCGAGCGGCACCCGAGAAGCGTAGTCTTCGTATGTCCGAATGCTCGCAAAGCCATGGCGACGGCCAAAGAGTGTGTTCCGCGCGTGGTGCACAAACTCCAGTAAGATTTTGGTCTGCACTTCTTCGACGCGCTCGAGGGCCTGGTCCCATTGGCGCACCCGCAAGCGAGCGGCCAGATAAAGCGCTTGCCCCACAAAAGCAGGGTAAGGGCTGCGCTTGAGCTTGCGAATCGCTTTGTTTTCACTTTTTCCGCTTTCGATTTGGTCGTGCCTGATCTCTTCAAATTGAAGTTCCATCACTTCCTCATTGGTGAAAATTCAATACGCTCCAACCAACTCAAAAAGCCAAGCGATCCTCTACGCCTCTTTGGAAAGCAAAGGCACCCCTTCGTCCAATCCCTCCCGCATCGCCTCCACCAATGCACTATGGAGCTTGCCGTTCGATGCGAGGTAACGGGCATTGTGCAGGTCCAACTCTCCCCCATCCACATCAGTCGCTTTTCCACCTGCCTCATTTAAAATCGCTGTGGCTCCCGCAACATCCCAAGGGCGGAGGCCAAAATCCCAAAAGGCATCAAACCTTCCCTCAGCCACCCAGCAAATTTCAAGCGCCGCAACCCCAAGGCGCCGAACTCCATGGCCCATCGCATCCAAGCGCCAAAGCCTTTCTTTCTGCGAAGCAGCCCAAGGTTCCTTTTCTCCCTGCGCCATTTTTCTCCGGAGTTTGGCACTTGGAAACCCGCTTGCCAAAAGCGCTCTTTCTATGGTTGAAACCGAAGAAACTTCAAGCTTTTTTCTTGAGCCCTTTGTCTCGCAGTAGGCCCCAAGCCCCGCTCCCCCAAAGTAAAGGCAATCCAGGGCAGGCGCGTAAACCACTCCAAGAAGCGGTCGCTCCTTCGAGCCATCCCGCTCGACCAAGCCCAAAGAAATACAAAAAAGAGGGAGCCCGTGAGCAAAATTGGTTGTCCCATCAATGGGGTCGATGTACCACACGCGTTTTTTGTCAAATCCTTGTGGCCCTTCTTCCTCCTCACCAACCACGCCATCCTCAGGGCAAATCTTCCCAAGCACCTCCCTCAAAAAGCGCTCACATTTCCGGTCGGCCTCTGTGACAAGATCGCTCTTGCCTTTTTCGGTTACCTTCCGCGCCGACTCGGCCATAACCAACTGACCCACTTCCTTCACCGAAGGAAGGAGCATTGAAAGGAGATCTTCAAGGGACGGCATCAAGCTCAGGCGCTATTCGTGCACGGAGTGAGCCAAGCCTCAACTGTCCTTTCCTGCGCTTTTTTGATGCCAAGTGCGTAATCCTTTGCGCGCCGACGTGCGCACTTTCTTACGCATTTTGTTGGTTTTTCTTAGGCGAATCAACTCCAGATTCCCTTCGAAACTCAAGGCATTGCCAAGAGCCTGGCTCGAATTCTCTGCAAATGCTTCCCCGATCTTCGTAAATTGCACATGCGTTGGGAGAAGTTTCAGTGCAGAGATGCACGCAGGAGCCATCTTCCTTTGTCGCAAATGCCATCATTCCGAATGGCACAGCTGGATCTTTCAAGAAAATTAGTGCGCCCTTTTTGCTTCCACCGAAGAAGATCTTCAGCTAGCATCAGAAGCCGCCCATCTGAACCCATACGGCAACAAGCACCACAAACGAGGCAATCGAATCTTTGGCCCATTGCCAACCCCCAATGAGTGACCTTTATTTTTGCTTGAGATGCTTGAGGAGATGCCACCGATTTAACGAAAAAAGATGCCTTGCATTACCCCCAGAGTCCAGACAATCATTCGCCTCTTTTTGCTTTGCCTCGCTGAAGTGGTCGGGTGGGCAAGCGCTCCTTCAATCGTGCATGCAAGCAATGAAGAAGGAATGCTTGTAGGAAGCGAAGCTGCGCTTTCTGGAGGCGCTGTGAGCGCTGTCATCGATGACGGAAGCAGCTTGTGGTTTAACCCAGCTGGCCTCGCCAATGTCCTTAGAAACCAGGTTGACACCTCGATCAGCGCGACTCAACTGCGACTGAGCCAATCCCCAGCCCTTCTTGAAACCTCTTCAGGAAAACAATCCGACGGAAGCTACCAAGAGCTTGCGGGCATTCCGACCGCGGTGACGGGAGCTCGCCCCCTTTCCCCCGGCTTGGTCTTTGGCTTTGGGGTTTTCGTCCCAAGGCACCTCGCTTACACCGATCGCGTGCGCTTAGAAGAAAAAAATGATCAAGATTTGTTTCAGCTTCAACTCGTCCAGCAAGCCAACGCGCAAGAGTACTATGCTGGGGTAGGAATGGGACTGGCTCTCAGTCCACACCTTCGTGTTGGCCTCTCTCTCTTTGGCATCTACACTCAATTTAGCCTGGTTTCTCAGTTCTTCGGGGGGCGCTTCAATGATCAAGATGCAGCGATTGCAGGGTTTTCTTCCCTCTCTTTCTTTCAAAGCGTTGGGTTGGCCCTTGGCGCAGGCATGCAATGGAATCCCAATGACGAGATTGGAGTGGGCCTCTCTTTCCGATCTCCATCCCTTCAAGTGGGAGTGCTCCGCCGCCTAAACACCATAGAAGTGGGAGCCCGTTCTTCGAGCTCAACGATTGTTTTTGAACCACTGGACGAGTACGAGGTCAATTCCCAACTGGCCATCATTCAGCCTGCCCACCTAAGGGTTGGCCTCTCTTACCGATTTCCAAAGGGTTGGATCAGTGCGGACGCTTCATTCACGCACCCACTCTCTGCCCCTCAACTCGGGATTGAGCGGGATTGGCTTTGGAACCTGCGGATCGGTGGACGCTATGCCATCGAACCGGAACTGGCATTGGGCGGTGGCGTTTTCACCGATCGCAGCCCCCTTCCAGCCATCCGTGGATATGGCGAAACCCGCGTGGATTTTGTCGGCGCCTCAGCTGGAATCGAAATTCGAACTTTCCACCGGCTGGCCGAAGGCGAACCCACCAAAAGCCTGGTGTTTTGCCAGGTTCTTGCAGTGAGCTACGCAATTGGCCTCGGAAAAGTCGGAGGCCTGCGCATCACCAACGATCTCAATCATACTGAGTGGGAGGTTTATGTACGTGAAGCTCCCACACGCATTCACGAGTTTGCTTTCTATACAGGAAGTGCCCTCGAGTTCTAAGCAATCACGATGGCTACCGTTTTGGTTTAGGGAATCGTCCACGGAAGGGTCGGAGGGGAATGGATTGCTTGGAAGTGAGGGCCACTGAACTCGAGAAGGAATGACCTCCACCCGATCGCCTCCCCCTGCTTGGCACCCACCCGCACTTCCCACACCATCCCATCAACAAGGGGCCTTGAATCGGTGAATTCGTGGGCATCAAAAGTGCATGCATAGCTCGAACGGGGAAAAGGACCGATCGGCCAAGCGAAACATCTCCAAAGAGGCTCAAGCTTTCTGTTTAACAGCACCTCTTCGAGGATGCGGGCCACCTCAGCACCAAGCACCTCCCCATAACGCAAACGCTGGCGCACAATCTCCTGCCACTCCTCGCAGGCTTCTTCAAGGGCGCGGTAAAGGGCTTCGATTTTTGGATCTAAGCGACCACGGGACACAAGGAGCATCCATGGAACACTGAGCATTGAAGCGAGCGGATATGCCTCAATCCACGCATCAAAACGGGCCTGAGCGCCGGCATCAGGAAATGAACCATCTCGATGCCTTGCCTGCTGGGCAGAAAAAGCCTCCCCCCAAGCGATCCCAGAAGCCCTCGCTAAGCGAAAACCATTTTGACGAAAACCCTCCTCCATCCATCCATAGGTATCCCCCCAATTCTTGAGCTCCCCGGAAACAACCGATCGAACAAAAGCTTCTCCAACTGAGGCAAAATAAGGTGCAATTCCCCTTACAAATTCACGTTCTTCGCTAAGCAAAGGTGCAACCACCCGATTTACGTACTGGATGGAACTCAGTGTCTCTATCGAAGAAGACCGGATCAAAGAGAGCGTGGCTTCGTCCACAATCGCGATTTCTGCCACCTGAGCAAAAGAGCCACTCTCAACCAGGATTTTTCCACCCCGTGGCAGGTGGCGCTCCAGGCGGTTTCGAAGTTCGATCGCCTTTCGATAGAAAACGCACTCTCCGGGCAACTCTGGCAAAGCTGGGCCATCGCTT
>JANWYL010000044.1 GCA_025056955.1 Sandaracinaceae bacterium
GGATTGGCCTTGTTTGCAGTGGGTTTGGCCCACGCCCAAAGCTCAAGCGAGTTTGACGATGAATTCGACGAACGAAATTTGGGTGTGGGTGCTTCTCGAGGCCCCGCTCCACCTCAGCAAGGTGCCCAAACGCAACCATCGCTCTCAACATCAACATCAACAGAGAGCGAGTTTGGGGATGCCCAAGGCCCTGCGCCCGAGGCTGGCCCCACGCCTCTCGCTGCTTCTCCCTCTCGCATCGAGGCGCGAGGCGATCTTTTGAAATCCGAGGGCCCTCCGAGCTGGCGCAAGCGCCGTTTTGTCTTCCACAACACCTATCAGGGGGCAGTGGGAGGCCTCCACGTGGTTGACGCAGGCTCAGGGCCTTCTCGCACCTTTCGCGTGCAGCTTCTTACTGATTTTTTTGTCCAAAGCGGTTTTCTTCGCGTCCCAGGAAGCCCTCCAACTGTTTCTGACGAGAACCGCCATGTCGGTGGCTCCCTTTCGCTGAGCTACACTCCTTTTGATTTCATCGAGCTCTACGGTTCAATTCGCAGCCACGCAAATTCGAATGCAACCGAATCGCCTGCCCTCTTTCAGGTCCTTGGAGATACCAACTTGGGTCTCAAGGGCTATATCGAGTTGGTCCCGTGGTGGATCTTGGGGCTAGATGTCGGGGTGTACCTCCTCAACACAGTCGGTGACATTGGCCTTGTGCTCGATTCGACGAGCTTAGGCTTCCGCTTGAGCACAGCGGTCGATCTCCGAGCGGCTGAGGGCATCGCTTTTCCCTTCGTCGCGCGTTTGAACCTGCGCTATTTTTACGACCGTTCAGAGGCACTGATCACTGGCATTGAGCGGGCGCGGTATGAGGCCCTTCCATCCACAGGCCCAGATGCCCGGCGCTCCTACGAAGACGAAGACCGGCACCTTCTTTCACGGGTCGAGCGCTTTGCCCTTCAGATCAATCGAATGGACTTTTTTGACATTGGCATTGGTACGGAATTTCCCATCGAAGCGGGTTCTGAGGTGATCGTTTCACCAATTGTCGAGTGGGTGCTGCGCATTCCGGTCAATAGCCGCAACTATTCTTGCCTCTGGATTCCCGAGACACCTGGTGGAACGACCCCGGCTCCTGGTCAAGATGGGTGCTTGGCCTACCAGGGCTTTGCGGCCATGCCTTCGAATTTGACCTTTGCTTTGCGCGTGCAACCCGGCATAAAAGGCTTTGCCCTGTTTGGCGGAGCAGACATCGGCGTTTCTGGCCAGACCTTTGTGCGCGAACTGGCTGGAAACGCTCCGTATAACATTTACCTCGGTGCTTCTTACGCGGTTGATACCCTTCCACCGCCTCCACAGATCGTGGAGCGCGAAGTTGAGCGGAAGGTCGAAGTGCAACTGCCTCCACCTCCTCGGGGGAGGATCATCGGCCTTGTGGTCGATCGGGAAAGCGGCCAGGGCATCGAGGGTGCCGTTGTTGCTTTCGAAGGAAAAGATCTCACAGCGCTTTCAGCAGGCCAAGGTGGGCGCTTTGTGAGCTATGAGTTGCCGCCAGGGGAAGTGCCCCTTGCGGTATCGCATCCTGACTACCGTCCAGGAAAGTGCGGCGGCACGATTCCCGAGCAAGGTGGCGATGTGGAAGTGCGGTGCGAGCTTGAGGCCCTGCCTCGGGTTGGGGCTTTGCGCGGCCGTGTGATCACTGACTCTGGGCAGCCGATTCCCGGGGCGAGTGTCCAGATTTCTGGGCCGGCGTCCTTCACACTCACGACCGATGCGAGTGGTCTCTTTGCACGCGATGCCCTGCCAGCCGGGAGCTACCAAGCGCGTGCAGAAGCCGATCGCTACCTCATCTCAGTCGTGTCATTTGATGTGCCACCGCGAGGGACGGCAGAGCCCACAATCACCCTGATTGCGCGGCCTCGCCGTTCTCTCGTTCAACTCAAGCCGACCGAGATCATCATTCGCCGGCAGGTCAACTTCGCCACCGATAGCGCAGAGATCTTGCCTGACTCGGCTCTGCTTCTCAGCGAAGTGGCGGACGTGCTTTTGCGTCATCCGGAAATCACCTCGGTTGAAGTGCAAGGCCACACCGATAACCGCGGAGGCCGCGAGTACAACATGAACTTGAGCCAGGCGCGTGCCGAATCGGTGCGAAACTGGCTGATTCGTGCTGGCGTTGCTCCCGAGCGCCTCACGGCGCGAGGCTACGGCGACACGCGTCCAATTGCGCCGAACCTTACTGCCCGAGGCCGAGCGAGAAACCGACGCGTCCAGTTCATCATCACCTCGCGGGCTGAATGAGTTCTTGAGGGCCTTGTTTTTTTGGTTCATCCTTAATGCATGGGTTTTTGGCGAGTTGGGGCGGAAGGGCTTTGCCTGCTCTTAGGCGCGCTTCTCCTCCTTGAGGAAAAGGCCCTGGCTTCCCTGGCGGAAGCGATGTCCCTGGCTGAGCTTGTGCGAGAAAGTGAGCTCATTGCCGAGATCGAGGTCGAGGCCTTGCGTTCCCGTTACGACGAAAAGGGGCGCATCGTCACCGAGGTCGATGCGCGCTTGCGCGAGGTGTTGAAGGGGAAGCGGACGCGCGGTGAGCGGATTCGAATTTTGCGTCTTGGAGGGGTTGTGGGTGATCTTGGTCTTCGGGTCGAAGGAGAGCCCCATTTCGAAGTGGGGATGCGTGCCTTGGCTTTTCTATGGGCGATGGATGGGAGTGGGCAAGGCTTCTACCGGCCGGTCGGGATGTCTCAAGGGATTTTTCCCTGTGTTGAAGAGGGGGGGCAGTGGGTGGTTCGGCCAGGAGGTGAAGGGTTGGCATTGGTTCGGGTGGACGAAAAGGGCCGTCTCAGGGGGGCTCGTGGTGTGTTGGTGGCCTCAGAGCCTCTTTACCGCTTTGTCGAACGCATCCGAGAGCTTGTGGCAGAAGAGCGCAGGGAGGCTCTTCCTTGAGGCCCGTTGTTGCTTATGGCGCCTTTTTGCTTGTCATTTTTTGGCCTTACCGCGGGGCTGCGTGGTGCCAGATGGTGACCCGCGCCATGCCCACTTTTGACGATCCTTGTCCCCTGCCTGACCGCGAGCGTGGAATTTTTCCCATTGCTTGGCGCCGTCCCTGTACCTCTCTTTCGATTTCGGAAGCCCTTCCGCCACGCTCCATATCAATCGATGAAACGCTGGACACGCTTCAAGGAGGCATTGCAGCGTGGGTTGAAGTCGATTGTGGAGGGGGCAGGAAGCCGGGCCTTCGGGTCGAAGTGCTCGCCGCGCGCAATGCCTGCGAGCGTGCTGTGCACCATCCAAAGGGTGCCAACGTCCACGCCCTCATCTTTGTCCAAGAAGGCTGGAGCCGCGAGCGTGGGCACGATCCGCGGGCTTTTGCGATCACCTACGTGTGGCACGAGATGAATTCGGGCGAGATCCTCGATGTTGACATCGAGATCAACGAACAAAGCAAGCGCTATGCAATTTGTCCCGAAGAAGGTTGCCGCGACGGCCGGATCGATCTCCCCAACGTGCTCACCCACGAAATGGGCCACTACTTTGGCCTCGCCCATAGCCCCGATGATCCAGAGGCCACCATGTATGCCGCAGCTGAGCCTGGCGAAACCTCGAAGCGGAGCCTGGCCGAAGACGATATTGCCGGGATTTGTACAATTTATGGCCCAGATGCTTTGAGCGAGGCCTGCGATCCCACCCCAAAAGGCGGCCTCGATCTTTCATGCACGGGCGAAAAGGGCTGCGGGTGCATGCTCTTCCGCCGCGAAAGCAGCCCTTTTTCAATTGGATTATTCGCTTTTTTGACCCTTGTCCTTCTGCTTAAGCGATGGGGAGCCGCGCGGGAGCAAGCCAAGACTCTCCCACCCGGTAGCGGCCGTGCTCGTCCCGAATGACCCTGGCCATGGCCACTTCGTGGTCGTGGGTGAAAAAGAGCCTACCTTTTTGGGCCACAAGGGCTGAAAGGAGCGCTTCTTTTTCGTCGATCAGGAGT
The DNA here is from genome assembly GCA_025056955.1 of Sandaracinaceae bacterium. GTDB lineage: Bacteria > Myxococcota_A > Polyangia > Polyangiales > Sandaracinaceae > JANWYL01. Next base: position 3,959 of record JANWYL010000044.1, read on the forward strand.
TCAGGATAACGGTCGTAGCCCATTGTGACTGGAAGATGCACCCATGGACGGCCAGGAATGAGATCAGAGGCAAAAACGATGGGGCCTTCGGGGCTTTCGACTTGAGAGAGAAGAAGGCCAGGGGTATGCCCATCAGAGAGGTGGAAGCGGTAGCCAGGGCCCAGCACCTCGCTGGTTTCGCCTGAAACGAGTTCAAGCCTCCCGCTTGACTCAAGCAAAGGAATGAGCTCCGGGATGAAAGAGGCGCGGTCTCGGGGGTGGGGATTTTTGGCGCGCGCAAAGGCCCGCTCGCTCACCACAAAGGTTGCATTTGGAAAGAGAAGGCGTGGAGCCTTGCCTTCTTCATAAGCGCTCAAGAGCCCTCCTGCATGATCGAAGTGGAGGTGAGAGAGAACGACCACATCGATATCGGCATCGCTTAAGCCCAGCCGCGAGAGCTCTTGGAGAAGCACGTGCTCAGCTTCGAGGACACCGTAGCGATCCTTGAGTTTTGGAGGGAAAAAAGCCCCAATTCCTGCTTCAAAAAGAATTCGCCGCGATGGATTTTCTTCTTCAATCAGCATTGCCCGGCAGGCCAAGGGGATGCGGTGGCGCTCATCGGGGGGGATCCACTGTTCCCAAAGGGCCCGCGGCACGTTGCCAAACATTGCACCTCCATCGAGGCGCTGAGAATTTCCACGCAGCGCACTGAGCCAGCGTCGCATAAGAAGGCCTTGATTCGGACAGTGGCCCAAGGCAAGCCGGAAAGGAGCTTAAGCCGCAAAAAGCTCCCGGAGCCACTTTTCAAAGCGATCGAGGACGATGCCTGGGATTTGGTGCTGCCCCCGAAAAGGCACAAAGAGCACTTGCCAGCCCGCCGCGGTCATGTCTTGGGCCAGGCGCTCTGCCGCATCGAAAGGCAAAAGCGGATCCTCTTTCCCATGGCTCACAAAAGCCCGAAGGCCTTTGCGTTTTGACATGCGCAAGCGCCACTCTGCCTCATTGAGGTAGGTTCCGCTCCAGGCGACCAGCCCATCAAGCCTTCGCTCGCTCGAAAGGGCAATCGATGTCGCAAGCATCGCTCCTTGGGAAAAGCCGCCAATCACGAGGTGCGAAGGCTCAAGCGCTTCTTCGAGCGCATCGAGGCATTTGGAAGCGAGCGCTTCTGCTTCACGCAAACCCTGAGGGAGGCTTTGACTGAGATCGCGATGGCGTCCAGCGAGAATCGCTTCTTCGAGGGCTTGGACATCGACAGGCCACCACGCCCGCGGTGGCTCAAGCCCAAGGCGGCTCAGACCCAAAGCGTCCTCAAGAACAATTGGCGCTTTTGGAAAGGCAAAGCGGAAAGATCGATCCACATCGAGGCCGCGGTAAATCCCAACGAGGTCATCGCCAGGGGCCCCGTACCCATGGAAAAGGACAACGAGCGGGCCCTTTCCGCCCCCTTGGCGATCAGGACCTCCACAGAGAAACACTTCCAAAGGCCCAAAGTGCAAAGCGCGCATGAGGCCGTGCTCACTTTTCTCCAAAAGCGGCTGCCTTTGCAATCAAGGTCGGATCCGCAATTCGCGTGGCGACCCTTTCGCGGACTTGCTTCCCAACTTCTTTCCACAGGGCGATCTCTTGAGGAGTGAGATCGACCATTTTCATTCCTCGCTCACGCAAAGCAGCGATTGCTTCTTCTTCGGCACGAGCGGCGTTGCGGCGGCCAAGCGCGTGGAACTGAGCGCCTGTTTCGAGAAGGGCATTGCGGTCGGCTTCGGGTAAGGACTGAAAGACGCGTTCCGACATCACGCTTCCGCCGACCAACACAGCGACAGGCATGGTCACCATGTGGGTCACGTTTGCAGCCCACTGGAGTGGAAGGGCCACGGCAGGTGGCGCAAAGAAGGTGTCGATGCGCCCTGTCTGAAGGGCACCCAATACCTCGGGAATCCCCACCGACACCGTCTGGGCTTTCACGATTTCAAAGAAAACAGGAAGGATCACGTCGTCAGAGCGCATCCAAAACTTGGTTTGAGCGAGGTCTTGGGGCTTACGGATTTCTCGCTTGGAAAAGAGATGGGCACGCCCCACATCGGCCCAACCAAGCATGCGAAAGCCCTGCTGAATGATTCCGCCTTCGATTTCGCTCGCAAGGGCTTCGCGCGCCGCTTGCACCTGCTCATAGCGCAAAAAAGTGCCTGGTAGCTGAAAAATCAAGGCCGGCCGATGAATGAGGGCGAGCCCAGAGGCCGTGACTCCTCCTGCATCAAGCCTTCCTGAGCGGATCTTGCGGATGAGCTCGGGTTCATCACCCTGAACGCCACCAGCGTAAAACCGAAACTGAAGCCTGCGTTCTGTGCGCCGGCGAAGCTCGCGGTTCCATGCTTCAAGGTTTCGCATGATCGCTGAGCCAGGTGGTGCCACTGTGGCAAAGGAGAGCACCCTTCCTTCGGCTTCTTGGGCGCCGAGATCGGCCAGAGGAAGAATCGTTGAAAGCGCTATGAGGAACAAAAAGATTCGCTGTGCTTTCATATGCCCACATCTTGAGACGTAAAACTCGAAAATTCCATCCATTTTTTGCCCTTTCTTTGGCTTTCTTTTTGGCTCTTCGTGCGCTAGCTCTCCTCTGATGGATTCATGGCTTGAAGCTCATACGGACCACTCGCTTTCTTTCTCATCAGAGTCTCCCCCTCCGATCCAGTGGATCGAAGGATGGGGTCGCATTGGCGTTTGGGGGAAGGAACTCCATTCGACTGAGCTTGAGCCCGCAAGCGCAGGCGCCGCCCTGTTTCGCGGGCTTGGGCGAAGCTATGGGGACAGCTCCCTCCCTGCGGGTGCCGGCGATGTCGTTGTGAACACCACCTTTGCCGATCGCATTCTTGGCTTTGACGAAAAACACCTCATCGTTCTGGCAGAAGCTGGCTGTTCCCTCCGTGAGCTCAACCGCGTGTTTTTGCCCCGGGGGTTTTTTGTACCGGTTACGCCAGGGACTCAGTTTGTGACTTTGGGTGGGATGGTGGCCTCAGACGTGCACGGGAAAGACCATCACGTGCACGGGACAATTGGAAGGCACGTGCTTTCCTTGCGCATGCGTGTGGCTGATGGGCGCGTGCTTCGTTGCTCCCGCGAGGAGCACCCCGACCTTTTTTTGGCCACCCTCGGTGGCATGGGTCTTACCGGCCACATCCTCGAAGTCGAGATGCGGATGAGGCGCGTGCCAAGCCCTTGGATTCGTCAGTATTCCCGCCGAGTCGATGACATCGACGAATTTCTTGAGGCCTTGGCCCAAGCAGCAAAGCGCTGGCCCTATACCGTCGGCTGGATCGATTGCCTTACCCGTGGCCGGCACATGGGCCGAGGAATTTTGCTCGCAGGTGATTGGGCTTCTCCCGATGAAGCACCCTCCTCATTTCCCAAGCCAAAAAAGAAGATCAACATCTCCTTCGATTTTCCAAGCTTTATCCTTGGCCCCCACACAGTTGCTGCTTTCAATCACCTTTATTACTGGCGTCACCTTCCCCGCGAACGCTTTTGCCTCACCCACTGGGAGGACTTCTTCTATCCACTCGATGCGATTGGAGGGTGGAATCGCATGTACGGGAAACGTGGCTTCACCCAATATCAATGCGTGCTTCCCGCAGCTGCTGGCCCGGAAGCCCCAAGAAGGGTACTTGAGATCCTCACCAAGCATGGCGGCGCTTCTTTTCTTTGTGTGATCAAGGATTGCGGCCCTGAAGGCGAAGGGGTACTTTCTTTCCCCATGGAGGGTGTATCGATTGCACTTGATATCCCCATCCGCGGTGACACCCAGGAACTGATCGACACCCTCAACGAAGAAGTGTTGCGGGAGGGGGGGCGCATCTACCTCACAAAGGATCGCTTCACCCGAAGGGAGCACTTTGTTGAAATGGAGAAAAGGAGGCTTCCGCGCTTTCAGGAGATTCGCCAAAAATGGGACCCCGAACTGCGCATCCGGAGTGCCCAATCGGTGCGCTTGTTTGGAGATCCCATGCCCTCTCCCAAAAAAGCGGATGGCTTTGCGTTTCGGAAATGAGAAGGTAGCTGTTGGCCATGCGTGAGCCCCGATCGGTTGTGCTTCTGGGTGGAACGAGTGGGATTGGCCGGGCCCTGGCCCGCAAGCTCGCAGAACGCGGCGATCGCATCGTGCTCTTTGGAAGAAAGCCGGAAGAACTTGAGCGGAGTGTCCAAGACCTCCGCGTGCGCGGGGCCTCAAAAGCCGCCTGGGTGGAATGCGACTTGAGAAAGCCTGAATCTTTCGCTTCGTCTTTTGACGAAGCCCAAAAGGTGCTGGGCTTTTTTGACACTGTCATCGTGACAGCTGCACGCTTTGCCACTCAAGAGCAACTTGAAAGGGATCGCGAACTGCTCTACGAACTTCTCACTGTCAACTTCACACATACGGTGCTCTTTTGTGAAGAAGCGAAAAACAGGTTGCTTGCAAGGGGAGGGGGCACCCTCTGCGTTCTAAGCTCAGTGGCAGGGGAGCGTGGGAGAAAACCAGTGGTTTTTTATGGAGCCACCAAAGCTGGCCTTTCGCGCTACCTCGAAGGCCTGGATCACCGTTTCCGTCAAGAAGGGCTTCGTGTCATCACCATCAAGCCAGGCTTTGTGAAAACCCCCATGACGGCTGGCCTCAAGCCCCCTCCTTTTGCAGCTGAAGCCGATGAAGTGGCAGAGCTCATTTTGTTTGCCATCGATTGGGGAATTCCTGTGCTTTACGTACCGTTGGTGTGGGCCCCAATCATGTCGGTGATCAGGCGCCTTCCTCGTTTTGTGATGCGCCGTTTCAACTTCTAAGGCTTGACGGCTGAGCCGCCATGCTGACAATAACTTCAAATTTCGAGGTGAGATCCTGGCCATGGTTCTGCCCTTAAAATCGCATTCCCTCTTGCCTGAGGGTGGCGAATTGACCCTTCGCCAGCGGCAGGTGCTCCAGTTCATCGTCGATACCTGCGAAAGTCGCGGCTACCCCCCAAGCGTCCGTGAAATCATGGCGGCTTTGAATCTGCGGAGCACAAATGGGGTGAGCGACCATCTCATTGCGCTTTCTCGCAAGGGCTATATCATCAGGGATTCCCACAAGTCGCGCGCAATCCAACCCACAGAAAAGGCCTATATGGTACTGCGCAAAGGGCCTGTGGCTGTGCGGGCTGATCGGGTGGTTCAAACGAACTCCTCCGAGCGCAATGAAGAAAAAGATGGTGTTGTGGAGGTTCCCCTTCTTGGAAGGGTCGCAGCTGGTCCTTTGGGAGAAGCCATCGAGCACAAAGAAGCCCTCATTCGTGTGGATGCTTCTCTCCTTGGCCTAGGCAAAGGAAAAAAGGGGATCTTTGCCCTGCGCGTGCGAGGTGAGTCGATGATCGGGGCGGGGATCCAAGAAGGGGACATCGTTTTCGTTGACACCAGGAGGGAAGTCAAGGAAGGTGAGATTGTGGTTGCCCGCTTTCGCGGTGAAGCCACCCTCAAGTACTACCACCAAGAGGAAGGGGGTGTGCGCCTTGAAGCCGCTCACCCATCTTATGCACCCGTGATCATTCGTCCTGGAGAGGAAGATGATTTTGCGATAGTTGGTGTGGTTATTGGGTTCTATAGAAGACTTAGGTGAAGGTGAGGTGTTTGGAGAACCTATTTTTTTTCGAAAAGATCTGAGGATAGCATCTCAACGTGGCTCATCGAAAAGCTTTGATTGTCCTGGTTTCGATTGAGAGCATTTTTCTGAACGTGCTCGGGGCATGGGCTTGTGGGAGCTCAAGCCCAAAAGGAGATGCAGGCAGCGATGGATGGGAAGAAAGAGATGCCTTTTTCTTAGACAGTAGAGAGGAAGAAGATGCTGGCCCGCGTCCTCCCTTTGAAGTTCCGGACTGCACCCAACCGCCTCTTTCGGGATTTTCACCCCTCCGCCCCCGTTGCAATATGCTGGTGGATGAGGAGGGGAGGGTTGTTCTTCTCCGTGGGGTCAATGCCAGGGTCTTGGGTCTTTTCGATGTGACTTTTGACGACGGAAGGCTGCCACTTCAAGAAATTCCTGATTTTCGAGAAGAAGATGCGAGAAGGATGCGTGAACTCGGCCTCAATTTTCTGAGGCTCCCCATCAATTGGAGCGGGCTTGAACCTCGGGACACCACCCCACGCACCTTTGTTCAATCCTATATCGATCGTTTGAAAGAAATCTTGGACCTTTGCCGAGCGCACGGAATCTATGTGTTGGTCGATTGGCACCAAGACGCATATTCCAAAGAGATTGGCGAAGATGGAGCACCTCTTTGGGCCATCCATCCTCCCCCTGAGATGCTTCTGGGTGGGCCCCTGACCGATCTCGAGGCAAGGCGAGTGTCCAGACAAGTGCTTCGTGCGTTTGCGACTTTTTTTGGCGATGATGAGCCTGGCCCTACCCTAAGGCAGCGCTTTGCAGAGGCCGTCGTCCATGTCGTTCAGGCGTTGAGGGGTGATGAGATTGTTGTTGGCTTTGAGGTCTACAACGAGCCTGTGGCCAGCGATGCCCAAACACGTCGGCTTAACGAATTCGTGGCGAGAGCCATCCGCGCAGCCGACCCAACCCGCCTGGTTTTCTTTGAGCCTCCCGCGATTCCAAGAAACTTCACAGATCAGGCTGCGCTTGCGAGTCGTCCTTTTGAGGTCCAAGGCGCAGTCTACGCCCCCCATTCCTACACCCTCGCTTTTCGGGGGAGCGAAGAAGAGCGTCGCTCTTTTACCAAGGAAACCTTACGCCGAAGCCACGAAAATGCCCAACGCGAGGCGGCGTCATGGGGAACGCCCCTTCTCATTGGCGAGTGGGGATATGATCCAAGGGGCATCCGCGCTGAGGACTACTACCGGATGCAGGTCGAGCTCATGGACGAATACGCCGAGTCTTGGGCCCTGTGGCTTTGGAAAGAACAATCGCAGGGGCGTTGGGGGGTGCACGACTACGATGATGCAACAGGGCGTTGGCGCGAGCGTCCCCTTGTGGTCCGCGCCATCACCCGTCCTAGGCCCGAGCGAATCGCTGGGTGGCCGAGGCGATTCGGTTGGAATGCGAGTGAAAAAAGCCTTGAAATCCGCTTTCGAGGAGAGGCTTCGATCCGCGCTCCGACAACGATCTATTTGCCTGAGCGCGCCCTTCCAGGATATCGGGTCTTTTGCGATGGCCGAGAGATTATCCCTTCTCCTTCCCGCGACCCTCGGACAGGCCTTATTGCTGTTGAGTGCAATGGCGATGGCGAGCACGTGATCCGAGTGGAGGGAATTGAAGGGGTTGACTAGGGGCGGATGCTCCTGAGTTCAACGAGCCGGGCACCTTGAGGGGGATCGAAGCGGAAGGTCGAGGGGGGAATTTCGCGGTTAAAGCGAAACTCAGAGAAGTCAAAGCGGTTCCAGTTGCCTTCGTGGTCTTCGATGGCGACGCGATGGACGACACCTCGTGCTTCTGGCCGGCGATCAACGTAGAGGATGAGCCGGCGGTAGTTGGGGTCGGGGCGGCGGGGGCGGAGCTCGAGCGGATCGGTATGGGGAGGGCTTTGATCGTCAGGCGAACGGAGGGCAAAAAGGAAATCGCGTGCCAAATCGACCGTGCCTGTAAGGAAACCCAGGGCTGCGGAGGAGGCATCGATTTGTCCGCGTGCGTACTGCCCAGGCCCGCCGTTTTCGCCGGGCTCGTAGTAGATAAAGCCCTCAGGCGTCGAGACGATCACCTTGCCGCGCGGTTCTGTGTAGTCAAAGCGGATGCGGCCAGGCCGGGCCACGGCAATGGTGCCGCGCGAGCTTTGGGTGCGCCGGTAAATCCGCATCCAAAAGTGCTGCTCGAAGCGCGCTTGAAGCGTTCGCGTTTGCTCGTAGAAGCGCTGGACGCTGGCAAGCACTTCCTCAGGGCGTGGGCTCGCCTGGCTTTGCCCAGAAAGGGGCAAAAGAAAAAGGGCAAGGACAAAAAGCGCTTTCAGGGAGTGGAATTTCATGGCCAATTTTTTCCAAAAATCCCAAACAAGGAAATGTTGAACCATCGCTGTGTTCTGTTTTTTTGAACGGAATTTGGCTTTTTTGATTCAAGTGGGGGTCTTTTCAGGGCAGGCAAAAAGAAAGAGCGGACCTTGCGGCCTGGAGCCATCTCGCGCATGCTCAAATGGATGAAGCGTGCCCTGCTTTGGGTTGACATCCAAAGGGATTTTCTGCCAGGAGGCCCCTTGGGGGTACCTCACGGAGACGAAGTCGTGCCTGTCGCCAACCGCTTGGCCAGGGAAGGAAACTATGAAATGGTCATTGCGACCCAAGACTGGCATCCTCCTAACCACCTGAGCTTTGCTTCGCAGCACCCTGGAAAAAAACCCTTCGAAGTGATCGAGCTTGATGGAATGCTTCAGACCCTTTGGCCCGATCACTGCATCCAAGGGAGTGATGGCGCCGAGCTGGCTCCAGGGCTCGAAAGCGCTCTCATTTCTGCTCGGATTTATAAGGGCACCGATCGGCATATCGATAGCTATAGCGCCTTTTTTGACAATGCCCGGAAGAAGCAAACAGGGCTTGAGGCATTGCTGCGAGAGAGGGGAATCACTCACCTCGATGTGGTGGGCCTGGCCACCGATTACTGCGTGCGCGCAACCGTTCTTGATGCCCTTTCATTGGGCTTTGGGGTGCGTGTGATCGTCGATGGGGTGCGCGCTGTCAACCTCAAAGAAGGGGATGGGGAGCGGGCCCTCTTCGAGATGAAAGAGAAAGGGGCAGAGCTTGTTTCACTTGGGGGATAAGCGATGTGGCTTTTCTCTCCTTATGGGGATTGCATGGAGTGGGTGCTTGCGTAAAAAAGGGTAGGCCATGGAAGAATTTGACGTTGTGATCATGGGAGGCGGGCTTGCAGGTCTCACAACTGCCCTGTACTTGCGCCGCTCGATGCCACTTTTGCGGGTAGCGGTGGTTGAGCCAACCGTTCGTCCCCTTGAAGAGGCCTGCCACAAGGTGGGTGAGTCTTCGGTGGAAGTTGGTGCCCACTTTTTCGATACCGTGTGTGGGCTTCGCAACTACCTGCTTGAGCGCCATCTTGTCAAAAATGGTTTGCGCTATTTTGTTGGCGATACCCGTGGCCCTCTTGCTGCCAGGCGGGAAATTGGCCCAAGTGAGCAACCAGTTGTTCCGAGCTATCAACTCGATCGGGGGCGTTTGGAGAACGATCTCCGGGAAATGGTGATTGCGCAGGGTGCACTTTTGCTTGAAGGTTACTCGGTTTATCGCCTTGATCTGGCTCCTGAGGACAGCGAACGTCCTCACCTGGTTCATATTGCTTCGAAAAAAGGGCAAAGCACCCTGAGCGCACGCTGGGTGTTTGATGCTTCGGGGCGGCGGCGCATCATCCAGAAAAAGCTCAACCTCATTCGCCCAAGCGGGCACACCCACAGCGCGGCGTGGTTTCGCATCCCACGGAGGCTTTATGTGGGTGAGCTCGTGCCCCCTTCAGAAAGCGCATGGCATGCACGCGATGTCGACAAAAACCGCTGGCTTTCAACTTGCCACCTCATGGGGAAAGGGTACTGGGTGTGGTTGATTCCCCTCTCAAGCGGCTTGCACTCGATTGGGATCGTTGCCGACGAGGTGCATCACCCTCTTGAAAGCTACGGGAGGCCTGAGTTGGCCTTGCGGTGGATCGCAGAGCACGAGCCTGCGCTTTATCCTTTGCTTGCAGGCGAAGAAATGAAGGATTTTTTGATTTTGAGGCGCTATGCCTACACGAGCAGCCAGGTGTTTTCACGTCGTGGGCGTTGGTGTTGTATAGGTGAAGCAGCGGTTTTTGTCGATCCCCTCTATTCACCTGGATCGGATTTCATTGGGCTTGCTGCTTGCCTCTCAAGTGAGTTTGTGAAGGCCGATCTCATCACCCATGAATCACTTGACGAGCAGCTCCTTCGAGAGGAGGTGAGCAACGATTTCTTCCTGCGATTCACCGAGTTTGCAACAACCACTTTCCGAGGGCACAGCCACATCAATGGGTCGCCGGTCGTTTTGCCCGCAAAGCTCTACTGGGACAACTTTGTGTATTGGTCTTTCATTGCACCCTATTTCTTCAACCGAATTTATGCGATCGAAGCGCGTGCGCACCTGGATTTCAATCGCTTGCTCGAGCGCTTCTATCTCCTTCATTCAAGGGCCCAGCGGGTGCTTCAGGCATGGGCTGCGATTGAGCCTGGCTCGGCGAACGGTGATTTCGTTCCCTTGCCGCAATTTCCTTCGCTACTGGCCGATTTGCATCTCGATCTTTTGAATCGCTATGCTCCAGCTGAACTTTTGAGGAAGATGGAAGACAACCTGAGCAACGCCGAAGTGGTGTTGCGGGAGCTCATTTTGCGCGCACTCAAGGCAATTGGCCCAAGCCGTCTTTCACTCTTCCTCGAGCGGACCCAGTGGACGAGCTGGAGCGATTTGCAGTGGGGCAGTGCTGAGCAGGAGCTGCGCTTCCGCTATGACGAGGAGAAAGAAAAGCGAAGCGAGCTGCGTCGGAGCCTTCACCGAGTGATGCGGGACATGGAGCGCTACCTTGGGAAGCCAGAGCATGATGGCGATGGCCCTTCGATGCGAGCCCTTTTTGAGCTTGCGCATCGCGATGGAGTGGCCAAGCCCTTTTCGGTTTCTACACCCTCTGTATTTGCTTGAGGTGTTGGGGAGCAGGCTGCCAAATCACTCCCTCCCTTCGCATCACCTTTTCATCTCCCCTAAAAGCAGGGTGGGCCATCCGCTCGAAGTAGAGAATGCCAGTAAAGAGCGCAATCAGGCCATCCGCCAGGTCATTGTCAGAGGGTGACGATCGATAGGTGATTGAGCGTGCAAGGATGGGGGGATCGGTTTCGAGTGCGATCCCGCGGGCTTCCATTTGGCGAATTGCGAGATCAACCGCCTTTTTTGCCTGGCCCTTGTATGAGTGGAGACCAAAGGAAGAAAGGGTGGCACGTGGGTAAACCTCGATAATGGATGGGGTGGATTCATATGCATCAAAGGGGATAACCCGGTAAAGCCCTCTCTTGCGCAAGTGATAAATGATTGCGTGCCCCAAGATGGTCATGTTGAAGATGCAAGGGAAGGCGCTTTTCAGGGGAGGTTGGCTTCGGGTGATGCGATCGGTCATGCGTTTCTCCCAAATCCAATTCCGCTCTGATGGATCGCGCCACCTTTCAAAAGGCTTGAAATCCAAGGGATCTTTCAAGGGGAGCCGGTCGGCAACCGCTGCGCTAAAGTGCCACCAGCTTCCAAAGGGGTGGGGATGGTTGATCAGTTTGGCGAAGCGTGGGTGATCGAGGAGGGATATTGGCAATCCAATTGGGCAATCGATTGCAACCAAAGCAAATGGAAAAGAAAGGAGCAGTTCCAGAAGCTCAATGGCGCTCCAGCCAGGAGGATCCCGCATGAGGTGAAGGTTTATGCCTCTGAGGGCGATGTGATAATGGCGAGGTTGCACCCGCTCTCCTGCGACAACGATGATTTTTTTGCGCTGTGCCCTGCCCTGCGAAGGCGCACCAAAATCAATCCCAAGGAGGATTTCTTGCGCTTGTGGGGAGGACATTCCCGATGAGGCCACTGATAAGCGCTTGCGCTAGGAGCCCATCTCATCGGAGGGGTTGGGGTGGGGAGGTGCAGAAAGCTCGCCGCCAGAGCTTAGGCCTGTCCGAAGCACGGCTTCAAGGCGTTGGCGCAATAGGACTGGCTCAACGGAT
>JANWYL010000045.1 GCA_025056955.1 Sandaracinaceae bacterium
TTCCTGTCGGATCAAAGACAGGAATGCGAAGGGGACCCAACTCACTTTCGGTGGTCACCCGCTCACCCATGATGGTGCCTCGGAGCATTACGGGCATGTATTCCGAGGTACCGAGGGTGTAGGTCCCATCGTCGTTACGCACTCCATAGCCAGTAATAATTGTCACCTCGCCATCTCTGCCTGCCCCCATCACACGGAACAACCAATTGAAGGTCTCGCGGCTCAGCGCATCGTTCAAAAGCCCCTCTGCGAGGGGCATCGAAATGGGTGAAGCAGAAGGTGCGGTGATATCAAGATAACGCAAGCGCATCTCGGGGCGATCCCGTTGAGCAGCTTGCGAAAAGCGGTAGCAGCAAGGAAGCATCTGCTTGTCTGGTTCAGGTACACCCATGGTGGGGCAGCGGTTCATGGGCGGTGCTGCATCTTCACCCATCGCATCGGCAATACCCCCATCATTGCCCGAAGGTGATGGGGAAGATGGACAACCAAGGCAAAACAACACAATCAAAACCCCACTCCATCCCAGCAAATCTTCTCCGATCAACGATAAAAAGGACTTACGCACTCTTGAAAAGCCACGGCCTAATCCACTGCACTCATGGATAGGCTCAGCAATGCAATCTTCTTTTTTACCTTCCTCAAGCAGACTCCAAAGGAAATGGCCTCTCATGCCCTTGATCCTCCCCCAAAGGCCACTTTTGCACAAGATACATTCAGCATCCTCTAACAAAAAAGCCTACTCCCCCGGATTGTACTGAACACTGAGCAAGGCTTCTTCGTCGATTTTGGCTTTTGCCAATTCTTCAGCAACGAGCTTGGTCAGCTCAGCATCAAGGGCTTGATCCATGAGCTCTTCCCGGATCGCATCTCTCACTGATTCGAAAGGAACCTCGCTCGCTTCTGCCTTGGCAATCACGTAAACCAGGTAGTAGCCATCTTCGAAAGGAATGGGATGGGGATAAATTTTTCCAACCTCTGTTTCAAAGGCTGCATCTCGCACAACTTGGGGCACAAAGGCCTCGTTTGCCCTCGGCGTGCGTGCGAAATAGTCGGTCACTTCTTGAGCTTGTCTCCGCACGGTGACCACCCCCAAACGCTCAGCCAGCTTGGCCCATTCCTCCGAAGGGTCAGGTTGCGAAGACAATTCAGCCAAGGCCTTCTCGGCTCCCTCTCGATCCTTTGTAAAAATCAAGCTCGCTCGGCGCAACTCAGGGGTCGTGTATTCATTTTTTCGACGCGCCTCGTAGGTGGCCCGGATGAGCTCTTCCGAAGGCTCGGGCAAACGCCGGCGGATTTCCGTGGCAAGGGCCCGAATGATGAGCTCTTCTGTGACCTCGCGCACACGGGGATGTTGGTCCAAGCCCCTGGCCCTGGCTTCAGCCGCCAAAGCCCGCTCGGTGAGGAGGCTTTCGAGCAAGGCCAGGCGCCCTTTGGCATCGACGGATTTCACCCGCAAAAGGGGACCCTGCTCCTGAAGCGCGCGTTCAAGATCAATCACCCTGACTGGCTCTTCGTCAACGTAGGCGAGAATTCGATTGGCCACCTCAGGTGCAAGTCCAAAGGTATCTTCTTTGGCTGGTTCCTCCTTGGAATCGATGACGGTGTTTTCACCCTCACACCCACCACACCCTGGCAAGACAACAAAACACACCCATGCCAACAACTTCCAACCCCATTGCACCTTCCTCATTGTGAAGCCTCCTCACGAAGGCCCTCCCTTTCCCTTTGCATCGCCTGAAGGGTTGCTTCGACCTCTCTTGCAATTTGGGCTTGGTTTTTCGGATCCGTACCCAAGTCAACTTGAAAGTAAACACCATCAAGGGCCTGGGGGTTCACATCCCTCACCCTCTCTGCCCGCACCTGGGCCACAAGCTCGGCCCATGCCCGGTCTCCAGCGATCATGCGCCGGGCTTCTTCGTCTGGGCCCTCTTCAACGTAGCCTCCCCTTTGACCAGCAAACATCACCGCAGCCCAACGGCCACGTCCGATGGAGATGGGAGGGGAGATGCTCCCGAGCTTCTTCATCTCAAAAAGCACACGCCAAAGGCGTGGATCAATGGATTCCTCTGGGGGTTTTGCCTTTTGCCCATAGGGTGTCTGTTGCCCATCACCCACCATCCGCGCGCGTTCAAGCGCCATGTGGAAAGATTCGTGCTGGTTTTCTTGAGCCCAGCGCTGCACCACATCCCTTGAAGAAGCGATGAGAATGACCGCAAAGCGTTCCTCCGGAACTTCGCGTGGGGGAGATGGTGGAGGAAGAGGACCAGGATTGCTTCGAATTTCGTCTTCGAGCACATCCCTTAAGACCCGGTCGATGCGGCGTCGCGCCTCCCACGGCAGGCGTTCCGGCACGATGCCCCTTTGCGCCGCCGCCCGAATCAAAAGTTTGCGCCGCAGCATCTTTTCAACGAAGGCACGGCGCCAGTGAGGAAATTGAAAAGCTTCCCGATCAGGACGTGGCGCACGGGCCAGCGCATCTTCGAGTTCACCCACTGTGATCACAACATCACCCGCACGCGCCACAACGCGAGAGCGCCGAGCAACATCAGAGGGTGAAAGGGATGGAGGCGGTTGGGAGCGCTTTGGTTGAGAAACAGGAAGAGCAGAAGGGTTGGCGTATGGTGCATACGGGTCGCTTGCAGAAAGTGGCATTCTCTTTTCATCCCTTTGACGGGGAGGTTGAGCACACACCCTCTCCCCCCCCCCAAGCAGCACCATGAAAACCATCCACCACACCCATTTCACTGATCGCATCGATGGAAGCCCTACAGTGCAGGAACACAGTTGAATGTGAGGTTGAAGGAACGCAGAATGGGTGTACGCCTTCGGTCAGCACTTGAGTGCAAAACCGCACGCACTTCCATGAATGGGGCATGGGCCTCAGCAGGAGCACGCATCGAGCGCAAAAAGAGTTCGGTCACAGAGGGAATGAAGGGATTGAGGTCACTCCCTGAGGCGGCGATGACCACAAGAGGCGTGGCACTCCTTGCTTCATCAGGGGTGCGCCCAGGCCGGAATTGGAACTCAATGCTTGTGCCAGAAGGAATGGTCGCATCAACGGTGAATGCTCCGTAAACAGGAACTTCACCCAATGGATCGCACAGGGTCTCCCCTCTCTCCCCCCTGGTCGTATCATAGAGATAAGCGTAGGTACCACCTGTTTCGTATCGCCAGTGATCACAATAACCTTCAACCGAAGCCGAGTAAATGCGTGGGGTAAGGCGACGGTCTAAGGTTTCCATCCGAAGCTCCATCTCGATGAAGCGACCAGTTGGAACAGGGCCAGGGGCTCTGGTAAGATCAGCTGGCGAAGTGGTAAAGGGGCCAATCCAAGCAGCTGATAACAGCCCCTCCATCGTGTTTGCCACCCGGAACCAGGCCTGCACTGTGGTTCCAACTGGAACCAGGGCATCCCACGTGGCACGCACCCAGTGTTGTTGACAGTCTTCTCCAGCATCGGTGATGATCGAGTATCGGCCGCGTGGATTAGCAAACACATTCAAGCCATAGCCAATGAAATCGGAGTAGGTGTAGGGGCCGGACAACACAGAAGGCGATTCAACCCACGTCGTGCGATCGGCTGAAAGACGCGCAGCCCGGCTTCTACCAGCCGCAACGAGCCAGACCCCATTGTCGAAAGTCACCCCCACACCCATAAAGCAATGCGCCGTCGGCGCACGCCAGCTTCGAAAATCCCCAAGGTCGAGGTTCCAGCGCCAAAGATCGTGTACGCAGGAACCGCTCCAACATGCAGCCTCCCCTACCGTCCAACCTGCTGCATAGACATTCCCATTTGAATCCACGGCCATCCCTCGAGGTGCGCCTGGAGCCCTGGTGTGAATCCAGTTGTCATTGCGCACATCGTATCGGGCCACCCCGTTATTATCACATATGGTGGCCCCAAAGAAATACTCCCGCAACCTGTCCTCGCTGATGTAGTAGGCAACCCCATACCCATGGGACGCCACTGGCTGGCGGGCCACCCAATGGAAGGTATTGGTTACTGGGTTCACATAACCAAGTTGATAGCCGCCATTGTAGCCAATCGAATAAAAGAATATCCTTCCCCGCACATCTGCTGCCGCACCATATGGCCACATGCAATAACCACCGCTACACAGACTCACCGATCCCAGCAACATGCCATCGCTTGGGCGGAGGCGGTAAGCGCGTTGCTCGTTGTAGTTTCCTACCCACACATCACCCACTTCTACCCCAAGGGGTGCCACCCCAATTGCAAGCGCACGCGGTACACCATTCCACCTTCCCACATTGACCGTCCAGAGGATGCACTCATCGTTGATCCCATAAAACTCCAGCGGATCATTCAAATCGATGTAGCCATTGCCATTCCGATCGACACTGGTCTCGATGTGGCCATTGCCATTTCGATCCACACACCGCCGAACATCTGCTGCGATCTTTGTGACTGTTCCCTGGTTGCCAAAGGCACGGTTGGCAACGTAGCAGTCGAAGTTTTGGTCGATTGCCGTGCGAGAAGGGCAGTTTCCGGTATTGCTCCAGTTGCAGTATTCTCTTGGAGGCCGCGCGTTATTGGAAGGATAGGGAATCGCTGTGACGTAGCGCCCGATCTCTCTTCCTGTGCGGGGATCGAGCCTTGAGATGGTGCCATCATTCATGTTTGCAATCCATACCCCAGGGGAATTAATCCCCTGAACTCCAAGAACCAGAGCACCATCGCTCGGGTCAACCATGACACCTTCTGAGTTTTGTGGTGTTGGATTCCAGGGATTTTCTGTGTTTCGACCGACCTGATTGCGGACACCACAAGAGAGGGATCGACACATCACCCACTCGCCCCGATTGGCTGCTCCTCCATGTGGATGCCACACGAGTGGCCCCATGCTGCGTTGCTTGCCCGGATCAAGATCAGATGGGGTGATGAGGTGGTCATTCACAAAGCACCGTGGCCTGCAAGGATCACACTGGGTAGCAGCTCCAGGTGCACGCATGCTTGCGAGGATGACTCCCTCTTGCGGAGCTTTGTCGATTTCTTGAAGGTCTTCGCAACCACTCCACACACCCTTTCTGCATGTCATGCGCCCAACCAGGCAACGCTCAACACCATTTTCAAATATGGGGCCTCCCCAACACTCGAGGGTTTTTCCCTCCACAGTGCATCCACATCCTTCAACCGGCCCTAAGCAAATGGGTGTTGTGGCAGCATCCGCTTTGGATCCGTCTGCACCAACCGAAGTGCTTTCCCTTACTCCGTCACATCCCAACCATATCCAACCAAATGCTCCCAGCATCCCATAAACGCGCATCAAAATCTCTATGCTCCGCCTCATGCTTTCCCTCCTTTTCCCTCCTTACCCACCTTTCTAGACACTTCACCTTTCTCTGCAACTCACGAGAGCTGCCCAGTAATCGATGTACTCCGTGCGGTCATCAGACCACAAAATCAACACAGTCCCCTCATCCACAGCCACTTGAGGCACCGCTCCCAGTTCTGCGTCGATGCGACCGATCGAGAAACGCTCCGTGACACGCCCGAGGGCACATCCTTCGCGATTCAAGTACCCCATTTGCAACATCACGCCTCCCTCTTCCATCACCCGCGCACGGTAAACAAGGAGATAACCGCTCAAAAAGGGTGCCACTGAAGCACTCCACACACGCACCTCCTTCCGTGACAGAGAAAGTGCAGGATAGTTGGGGCGCACTTCGTCATCAAAAACGCGGAAAACCAGATCACGATACCCAAGATCATCAAAGTCATAAACCACCGCACCCGCAAAGGGTTCACCTTCAGGAACTCGAGCAGAAGCCCCACCCAAGTCGATGCTTGTAAAAATTCCAGGAAGGCGATTGATCGGGGCACTCATCATCACCGGATTCAGAGCCCCCACACGGAGGCGGGCCACCTGAGGGCGATCACCATTGGCCCAAGCCAACGCAAAGTCTTCACCATTTTTGGCCCAATGAATGGTTGCTTGTTGAACGGGAGGTGATGCACCGACAAGCATGCGTGCTTCACCCATTGGATTCCCCATGGCATCGAGCATCCTCCCCCATATGGCGCCACCATGCACCCAAATCAAGAAACCTCCTCTTGGCCCTACTGAAAGACGCGGAGGAGTGGTGGGCCTTACACTGGCAACAACCATTGGGCTCCCCATTGGAGAGAGGTCCCCTCGATATCGCGCAAGGAGGATCTGGTTGTCACGCACAAAAGCGACAAGGAAGTTGCCACCAACTGCTGCAATCGAAGGCAAAACCCCGTTTTGTGTACCCTCCAAGGGTTGCGGTCGGCTTCCTCCAAGCCCGATGACATAACGAAAGGCCTCAATGCGGCGCATGCCACTCTCCCCACTCGTACCAACCCCGCTTGTCGAGTAGACACCAACCAAGACTCCTGGGAGAGCAGCAACATCCACAAAGGTGGGTGGTCCGCGGTCTGGATCGCGAGAGAGGTGCCAGAAATCTTCGTTGAAGCGGTGAAAGTGGGTGCACTCAACTCTGCCTTCACGCATTCCGCCATCATCACCCACTCTAGCCCCATCGGTGCCTCCATCCACTTGAGAAGGAGCAACGTCCTCAACAAGTGCATCCTCACGAACGACATCTGCGTTTGTGTCAGGACGAGGCCGACGGCCCCCGTCCATTTCTCCCTCAGGCGGTTGGCCACAACTGCACCCAGCCGTTGATTGAAGCAAAAAGCAGTACGTGACAGAAACGATCAAACCTTTTACTTTCCGCATTGTCCCACTCCGTTGGCACACACACCTAACCAAGTGCAAAACCCGCAATCACAATCGCTTGAGGTGCGGCAAGGTTTTGGTGCACACCCGTGCTCGTCTGCCCTGCGATCATCTGGTGCACAAATGCTATTGATTGGGCACCGGTAACCATCACGCATGCAACTGGCCGTTGGGCAGGTAGGACCACTGCAAGGCGCCTCACACACCCTGCGGGGGCACCCACATTGGGGATCGTAGACATTGCAAACGAGTGTCCCGCCATCACCACGGCACTCCTCGTCGGTGTAACACATGTCCTGAGGAAAACAGGGAGAGGAGCACCGGGAAAGACCATAGATTGGAAGATTGCACCGTGACCTTCCGCGGGCGCGGCATTCTTCATCGTTCGTGCATGGCATATCACCTGGTGGGGGAGCCCCCTCACACGCCCTCACCGATCCAGCATCAGGCGCCGCATCAATGTGCGGTGCATCAGGACGCCCCCCATCTCTTCCTGGAGGCAATGGTGCATCCAAGTGGGCATCGATTGCCGGATCAATGAAGGCATCCTCTCGAAAGGCATCGGGCCGAGGACGAAAAGCATCGATTTCCTCTTCAACGGGCTTCGAGCCACAGCCAAGGAATGCAAGCACTCCCAAAAGGATGGGCCATGCATGGAAAGCAAGCGCTTGGCCTCTTCCTCGACCCCGAGGCACCCAAAAGCAAAAGCCATTGGTATGGCAACAGAGACCAAACAAAGCACTTCGAGGGGTGAGCAAAGCACGCGCCAATTGCTCGAAAGAAAGGATGTGCTGCATTTTTGCTCCTTTTGCTTCAAAACACACTCAGCTCAGCGTTTCCGCGACCTGCACTCCGTGCAGAACTATGCAATGTTTACACAGTCAGGTGGCCTCATTCTTCGAAGCGGCACATGCAGCAAGGAGCTCTGAGCCAAGGGCAAAGGGAGGAGAAGATTCGGTGCCAAGACGCGTGAAGCTCATGTCTGCTTCAAGCCGATAGCTTGCGATATAAGAAGAGCCTGGCGGTGCTCCGCCCCACTCCTCTGGCCCAACAATCGAAAGCCACCGAGACCCATCTTTGCGTTCGTAGAGATGGTAAATTTGCCCTGGGCGCTTAGGAAAATGGCAAGCCACCTGATGGATGGCGAGGCTCTCTTGAACCCGCTCGAGAATCGCCCGCGCTTTTTCCTGAAGGGCACGGATCTGTGAGGCGATCAGCGCGAGTTCAGCGCTTGCAACCGCACCAAGCATGGCATCTGCCTCGGCGATGGCCTTGGCCATATCGACAATATCGTAAGGAGGGGAAAGGCGACTAAGGGGATAAGGTGAGAGGTGGGGAGGCCCATCTTGGCGAGGGCCTTCGTAACGGCCAAGAGGCGGTTCGCTATGTTTGCTCATCAGTTTCAAAGATGCGTCAAGGGCGTCTCATCGCAAAGCCAACCCTTACGAGATGGGCACGCCCCACGTTTCTCGGGCATATCCACGAATCGTTTCATCGCTCGAAAAGCGGCCCATGCGGGCGATGTTGAGGGCTGCGCGCCGCGTCCACTCCCAAGGGTCAAGATAAAGCTCGTCAACTTGCTCTTGCGCTTGAACGTAAGCGGAAAAATCAGCCAGCACAAAATAGCGGTCGTGCCAAAGGAGAGATTCAACCAGGGGCCGGAAGCAACCGGGTTCTTCGGGAGAAAAAAGCCCGCTTGCGATGGCATCGAGCACCCGCTTGAGGCGTTCATTGGATTCATAGATGTCTCGAGGTGCATAGCCTCTCGCCCACCAGGCAGCGACTTCCTCAGCAGTCAATCCAAAGAGGAAAAAGTTTTCTGCTCCAACGGCCTCCCGAATCTCGATGTTTGCCCCATCCAAGGTGCCAATTGTGAGGGCCCCATTCATCGCAAGCTTCATGTTGCCAGTGCCACTCGCTTCGAAACCGGCAGTTGAAATCTGTTCAGAAAGATCAGCGGCAGGGATGATGACTTCGGCCAAGGACACGCGGTAGTCCGGAACGAAAAACACAAAGAGATGCTCGCGCACCTTGGGGTCGGCGTTAACAACTTGGGCAACCGCATTCGCAAGGTGGATGATTCGCTTTGCGGCCTCGTACGCACTTGCGGCCTTGCCACCGATGAGCACAGTGCGTGGAACCCTGGGCACCCACCCATCACGAATGCGGAGGTAGCGATCGATCACGTGCAGGACGTTGAGCAACTGCCTTTTGTATTCGTGGATGCGCTTGACCTGGACGTCGAGCAAGCGATCCTCAGGCAAGCGCACCCCTGTTTCGCGTTCAATCACTCGAACGAGGCGTCGCTTGTTGACTTGCTTCACGTGAAACAACCGCTCGAGCATGCTCCGGTCACCCAAATGGGCCTCGAGCGCACGCACGCGTGAGAGGTCCTTGATCCACTCAGGCCCAGCAACTTCGGTAAGGATTTGAGCAAGGGCGGGATTGCATTGCCCAATCCAACGGCGTGGGGTCACGCCATTTGTGTGGTTGCAAAAACGGCCAGGGAAAAAGGCGTCGTACTCGGGAAAAAGCCGCTCCCGAAGAAGCCTCGAGTGAAGGGCCGAGACTCCGTTGACGCTGAAACTGCCCACCACACACAGATGGGCCATCCGGACATTGGGCTGTGGGCCCCGTTCAACGATGGCCATGCGCTCGAGGCGCTGCGCATCGTTGGGATGGCGAGTGGCCACTTCAATCCCAAGCCTTCGGTCGATCTCGCGGATGATGTCAAGCTGGCGGGGAAGAAAGCGGTCAAGCATGTGGACAGGCCACACTTCGAGGGCCTCGGGAAGAAGGGTGTGGTTGGTATAGGCAAACGAACGCGTGGTGAGCTCCCAAGCCCTTTCCCAGCTGAAGCGGTGCTCGTCGAGCAAAATCCGCATCATCTCGGGGATGGCAAGCGCTGGATGGGTGTCGTTGAGCTGGAAAACATTGTGCTCAGCAAAGTTGTCAAGGGTGCCCCAGCGCGCAAGATGCCGCTGAATTGCGTCTTGGAGGCTTGCTGAAACGAAGAAGTATTCCTGGCGCAGGCGCAGTTCCTTCCCGGCAGGGCCTGTATCGTTCGGATAGAGCACGCGCGTGAGGTGCTCGGCCATGTTGCGTTCGGCAACGGATCCGTTGTGGTCACCTGCGTTGAAGCGGGCCAAATCAAAAGCCACAACCGGTCGTGCCCACCAGAGGCGCAAGGTGAGCACCACGTCGTTGGTGTAGCCAGGCACGGGAATGTCGTGTGCCTCTGCAATCACATCTTGCGTGTCCACCCACGCGTAGTAAAGGCGGCCATCACCATCGATACGGGCCTCGACCCGCCCTCCAAAACGCACGCGATAGTGGGTCTCGCTCCGATGCACGCCGAGCAAGGGGCCGTGTGCAAGCCAGCTATCGGGCTCCTCAACCTGTTGCCCGTTTTCAATGCGTTGCTTGAAGATGCCGTAGTCATAGCGGATGCCATATCCCGTGCCTGCTATGCCAAGCGTTGCCATCGACTCCAAAAAGCACGAAGCCAAGCGCCCAAGGCCTCCATTGCCAAGTCCAGGATCAGGCTCAAGCTCGAAAAGCTCATCGAGATCAATCCCAATCTCAACGAGAGCGGCTCTGGCTTCCTCAAGCATGCCAAGGTTGAAAAGCGCATCCCGAAGAAGACGCCCTGGAAGGTACTCCATCGAAAGGTAGTAGACGCGCTTGTGTCCCGCATCCCACTGTCGCTTTGTGCACTCAAGCCAGCGGTCGGCCAACCGATCCCTTACCGCTCGGCCCACCGCGTAGAGGACATCGATGGCCGTTGCGCGGTACTGGTCGCGTACCCTCGTGTGCGCAAGGTGATGAATGACTGACTCGCGAAAAGAAGCCCGATCAAGCGGAAGCGGGGCCGATGGGATTTGGGCGCGGATTTTCATACCGTCCTTGTATCACAAGAAAGCAAAGAGGCTGCATCCTTCGATTGTGTGCCCTCCCTCCCTTTGGGAAGCTTTGGATCATGCCCAGACCAGACGCATTTCCAGAATTTGAAAACCTTCGGAGCCACGGGAAGGAATTGCGCCAAAGCTCCCTCGTCGACTTGGTCAATGCCCCAAGGCGCCTCAAAACGATGCAGCTCGAAGCAGAGGGAATCTTCGTCGATATGTCAAAGGCCTTGCTCGACGAGCGGGCGCTCGAGCTCCTTCTGGCTCTGGCTCGCAAACAAGGCCTCGCGGATGGCATCCGTGCCATGTGCGAGGGCCAGCCGATCAATAACACTGAAAAACGGGCGGTCCTCCACGTCGCCCTCCGCAACAAAAGCGATCGGCCTGGCTTTGTTGAAGGGCGCGATGTGATGCCCGAAGTCCGCGCTGAGCTTTCAAAAATCGAAGCGCTTGCACGCGCAGTGCGAAGCGGCAGTTGGCGAGGGCACACGGGAGAGCGCATCACCGATGTGGTCAATATCGGCATTGGTGGTTCTGACCTCGGCCCTCGCTTGATTTGCGAAGCGCTTGAGCCCTACTGGAATTGCCTTCCCTCCCCCCTGGTGCGCCCCCATTTCGTCTCAAACGTCGACGGCGCTGACCTCGGCCGCCTCCTCAAGGGCCTGCGTCCTGAGTCAACGCTCTTTCTCATTTCGAGCAAAACCTTCACCACTCCCGAAACAATTGCAAATGCAAAAAGCGCCCGCGCTTGGCTCTGTTCCAAGCTTGGTGAAGAAGCAGTGGCACGTCATTTTTTCGCGATTTCGACCAATGAAAGGGAGGTTGCACGATTTGGCATCGACCCCTCTCGCATGCTTCGCTTTTGGGAGTGGGTTGGCGGCCGCTTTTCGCTCTGGAGCGCGATCGGGACCATCGTTGCAATCGCAATTGGCCCTGAACGCTTTTTTGAGCTCCTCGAAGGCGCTTTTGTCATGGATGAGCACTTCCGCACAGCGCCCCTTGAGCACAATCTCCCTGTTCGGCTTGGGCTCCTGGATTTTTGGTATTCGACTGTGCTTGGCGCCGAAAGCCTCGCCCTCATTCCATACTCCCAGCTTCTTGCCTCTCTGCCATCGTGGTTTCAGCAGTGCGCGATGGAAAGCAACGGCAAAGGCGTGGATCGGGATGGATTCCCCCTCTCTTACCCATCGGCTTCAATCATTTGGGGTGCGCCAGGAACCAACAGCCAACATGCCTTTTTTCAGCTCCTTCACCAAGGCACGCGTTTTGTGCCCTGCGAATTCGTGGCAGCCATCGAGCCATCCTACGACTTCGAAGGGGCACCTCATCACGTGATGCTTCTTGCCAATATGATTGCCCAAAGCGAAGCCTTGCTTCTTGGCAAGGACCTCGAAAGCGTGCGTCAGGATCTCATGAAAGAAGGCCGAAGTACCGAAGAGATCGAAGCCCTTGCCCCCCATAAAGTCTTTCCAGGCAAGCGCCCAAGCACCGTGATTCTCATGGAGCGCATCGATCCCCGTCACCTCGGTGCCCTCCTCGCCCTCTATGAGCATCGCGTCTTTGTCCAAGGATGGATGCTCGGAATCAACAGCTTCGACCAGTGGGGGGTCGAGCTTGGAAAAAGGCTTGCGCAAACGATTGTTGAGGAATTGAAAGGAGCAGCGCCTCCATCTGCACACGACCCTTCGACACAAGCCCTCATCGCTCGCCTCCGCAACAAACTCAAGGACCTCCTTCAGGCCAAAAGTGGGGAGTAAGGCATGGAAATTGCTTTGTGTAGCACGTGTTCTCCTTGCACACGGGCCAAAGGCGGGCTAGGGGCCTTTCCAAATGCGTCAGCTCGTTCAATCACTCCGCGATGGCTCGCTTGAAGTTGTTGAAGTGCCAAGCCCGAAGGCCAGAAGGGGCATGGTGCACGTCCGAAATCTGGCCTCTGTGATTTCGCCTGGAACCGAGCGGGCAATGCAAGAGCTTGCCAAAAAAAGCCTTCTCGAAAAAGCGCTTGCTCGCCCTGACCTTGTGCGCAAGGTGCTCGAAAAAGCCCGAAAAGACGGAATCCTCGCTGCCTACCGCGCAGCGAGCGCTCGCCTGGATGAACCGGTGCCAGTTGGTTACTCCTGTGCGGGAAGGGTGATTGAAGCGGGGCAAGGAGCAGAAGAGTTCGCGCCAGGTACCCTTGTGGCCTGTGGGGGTGCAGGCCATGCAAGCCATGCAGAAGAAGTCCTGGTCCCCCGAAACCTTGTGGTGCCTGTTCCAGATGGCTTGCCAATCGAGCACGCAGCTTTTGCCACAATCGGTGCGATTGCGCTCCATGGAGTGCACATCACCAAGCCAGAACTTGGAGAAGATGTGGTGGTGATTGGGCTTGGGCTTATTGGGTTGATCACCGTGCAAATGCTTCAGGTGAGTGGGTGCAGGGTGATTGCCGTTGATTTGGATGAAAATCGGGTTGCACTTGCAAAATCCCTTGGTGCTGAGCTTTCCTTCACCCTTTCACACCCACAGGAGCATGAGCCCATCATGGATGCGACTTCTGGTTATGGAGCGGATGCAGTGGTTGTTTGCGCGGCCAGTTCGAGTCCAGACCCAATGGAATTGGCGGGTAAGGTTGCAAGAGATCGAGGAAGGGTGGTTGTCGTTGGAACAGTGAAAACCGAATTTGATAGAGGTCCCTATTACATGAAGGAGCTGGAGGTGCGGCTTTCGCGCTCGTATGGCCCAGGGCGTTATGACCAGGATTATGAAGAAAGGGGGTTGATTTATCCCCGCCCCTACGTGCGCTTCACCGAAACAGAAAACATGAGGGTGTTTTTACACCTTCTCGCTTCGGGAAAGGTGAAAGTTGAGCCTCTCATCACGCACCGCTTCCCCTTTGATCGAGTGCTTCAGGCCTACCAAGAGCTCGAAAGCCCATCATCCAAGGCCCTTGGGATTGTGCTCGAATATCCAAAAGAAGGGTACTCCTTCACAACCCCCATCTCCTCACGCGCCCCCCTTCCAAGCACGGGGCGGTTGCGCGTTTCATTTATTGGTGCAGGGAATTTTGCACGTGCAGTTCTCCTTCCGGCTTTCGCAAAGCACGCCGTGCTCCGTGCCGTTGCGACAGGGAGAGGCCACACGGCCAGAGCGGTGGCAGAGCGTTTTGGGTTTGAGCGCGCTGTCGATGGCGCCCAAGCGATTTTGGATGATCCAGACACCGATGTTGTCGTGATTGCGACGCGGCACGATAGCCACGCGCGCCTTGTGGCCGAAGCCTTGGTGCGGGGCAAGCATGTTTTTGTCGAAAAGCCCCTTGCGATTGACGAAGAAGGCATCGCCCAAGTGGAAGAGGCGCTCAAGCAGGCCACCGATCGGGTGCTTCATGTCGGCTTCAATCGTCGCTTTGCGCCGATGAGTCGGGAGTTGCGTGAGATGCGCCTCCAAAGCCCTCGGCCTGCCTTTCTTGCCATTCGGGTAAGTGCTGGGCCTCTTCCACCAGGGCACTGGCTCAATGATCCTTTGGAAGGCGGCGGTCGCCTCATTGGAGAAGGCTGCCACTTTGTTGATCTTGCGCGCTTTTTGATCGGGCACCGGATCGCCTGGGTGCATGCGATGGGTGCAAGCGAAGATGCACAGTCGAATTTCGTGGCTTCGCTTGGCTTTGTCGATGGGAGTGTGGCTTCGATTTCCTATACCGCTCTGGGAAGCCCACGCATCGACAAAGAACTCATCGAGCTTTTCGCTGGCCCTTCGACCGGTCGGATTGAAGACTTCAAGAAAGCCTTGATCGCAACCCCCTATGGTGAACGTCGGATCCCCTCGATCAGCAAAGACAAGGGTCACGAAGCCCAAATCGAAAGCTTTCTCAAAGCTGCCGCAGGAAGGGCTCCACGCCTCATTCCTCCTGAGGAAATCCTCGAGGTCTCTCGGGCCACTTTGGCGCTTGTTGAGTCCATGAGAAAGGGGGTGCGCGTTGCGCTGCCACACCTGGTCACAGGAGCTGAGCCAACTCAGGCGCAGTGAAGCCGCGCGTTGGCTGCGCACAGTGGCCGATCTGCGTCCAAAGCAAATATTTGGACGCGTCGCTTTTCCGCTCAGGCGCAAGCTCTGGCCGCTGCTCGCCCGCAGCCTGCCTCTTCAAGTGCGAATTCCAAAGCTCCCTTTGCGCCACTCGATTCCCTCGGCCTTCCCCTTGGACGAAAAGGAAGGAGAAGCACTCCTCAAAGGTCGCCTTCGGATGGTTGGCTTCGAGGGCCAGTGGCCCGAGTTTCCTCCTTTCGACCCCGAAGTCCGAGATCCCCTCTATCGCTATGAGTTTCATGGCCATGGCTGGCTGCGCGATGCGTGGATGCATCTTGAAGTCCTCCGCCCTCGGCTTGAAGCGTGGCTTTTGCGTTATCTCGCCTTCTCTTTCCCCATAAGCTCTGAAGCCATCGATCCTTTCCCCCTCGCCACAAGAATGCGCGAACACATGGGCCTTGCGCTTTTGGGCTTCGTCCCAAGCGAGTCCATTGCCCCTTCAATGGCGCAAGGGGCCCTCCTTCTCCTTGGGCTCAGCGAAATCCACCTTCTCGGCAATCACCTTTTGCGGGACCGGATTGGATTGGCGTGCGCCTCGCTGTGGGTTGGCGATTCGATGGGTGCAAAGCTCAGAAAAATCGCCCTTGAGGCCCTCAAACAAGAAGCGCTCACCCAATTCCATGAAGATGGCATGCACATTGAGCTC
>JANWYL010000046.1 GCA_025056955.1 Sandaracinaceae bacterium
ATCGGCTCTATCGCAGACGATGGACCAGAGGGCACATCCCATGGTTCACCGCATCCCTATGATCTCGAGGTTCCGCTGCTCTTCTTTGCACCTCGACTGAAACCGACCCGCCTGCACTCACCCGTCCCCTTCCGATGCGCAACAGCAATACTTGCGCATTTCCTCGCCATCCCTTGGCCAAGAGAAAACCAGCAACCTCTCCCATCCCTATGCCCCGAGCTCGTTCCTTATCTTTCACCTTGAAGGAATGTCGTCATCAATGTCATCGATCAATCTGCCATCCCCTCCACAAGCACAACGAAAATCCAAGAAGCGAGCGGGCCGCACCTTTTTCCACCAACCAAAGCACCCCACAAACACACCATCGCTTGGTATCTCCTCTTTCCCCTGCTTTATCCTTCTCAGCTCACAAATCGGATGCATTCACCCATTCGATGAAGCGTGATCATGCCTCGCCTCGTTCCATAAAAAACCCTATGGACAACGTCCAGGAATGAGGGTGCAGCGCAAGGCTCGAATCCTGGTGTAGACGGGATAAGGCGCACCTCCTGGATCCATCCATGCGAATTCATTCCACGCCGGATCTCGAAGAATGAATGGCATAATCGCACGCAAGCGAGGGTGAACCAACCAAAAATTGCGATAGGCCTCCTCTGTCCAAACCGCGATTTGCTCACGAGAGCCCCCATTTTCAGTGCAACGCCTCATCCTTTCATCTGGATGAGGTTCGCACCACCCTGTTTCTGTGAGGAAAACCTCGATATC
Source organism: Sandaracinaceae bacterium (assembly GCA_025056955.1). Taxonomy (GTDB): domain Bacteria; phylum Myxococcota_A; class Polyangia; order Polyangiales; family Sandaracinaceae; genus JANWYL01. The sequence goes on from JANWYL010000046.1 coordinate 766, forward strand.
GGGTCGGCCAATCTCTGCAATCTCACTTTCAAAGACGCGAAGCCCCACACCTGCTTCGCTGTAGGGCACAAAGAAGCCCCACCCAAAGCCACGAGCAGGGTAGCTGTGGCTCGCAAAGGCATCAATGTGGTTAAACACATCGGGAACAGCGCTCCGCATATCCCTCAAAAAATCCAAGGTCGTCGCTCCAGGGGTCCATCCTGATCCTTCGCATTCACACCTTTGCGGTCCCCCTGGTGCCAAGCCACCGTTGAGCACTCGGATGCGGGAATCACCAATTCCATGCAGTGCCTGAGCAACATCCCGCAACATGGCGGCATATTCCGCCGCCATCTGTGCCCCACTGATCCACCCCCCTGGCACCGAGCTTCGACGGCATTGCCACTCGTAACACAAGTTTGGCTCGTTGTGCACCTCGACATAGAGGGGCCAACCAGGGCGGAGAGGTAGTCCCATGACCACCCGTCGATAGGCTGCAGCGAGTTGGGTGTATCGGCGATGCCCCGAACCAGGATCCGCCTGGTCGCGCACGAAACGATCACCCCATGGAGGCCCCATGCGCACTACCGGAATCAAATCGCGCGCATAAGTTTCCCGAATGGCCGCCACCCAAGATGGGTCTGGGCCAGAAGTTTCACGTACGATTCCCGGAAAAATCAACTGGACAAAACCGCCAGGCCCAACCAGGTTGGCAGCACGTTCAATGTCGGTAGCATCCCCAGGGCCAACAAAGCCGATGCCAAAGCGGTTCGTAGGTGGGTGTGGGCCTGGGCCCGCGTCACGCCCCGCGTCTTGAGGCCCAGCATCAGGCCGCGGAGGAGCCGGTGCAACCCACACCGAACAAGTGGCAATCGTTCGCGCTCCCATGTCCGCGGTGAATGCAAGCCGAAGAAGGCCACCACCAAATCCACGCACCACGAAGCGCCACGTAAAAGGCCCACTCCCCTCGATTGAGACAAGCATACTCGTCGGCGCCCCATCCCCCTCAACACTTAAACCGATGTAGACATGCCCTACCACGTCCGTAAAAGCCACAGACAAGTCCTCCCCAACCCGAGGCATGCGCGGAAGAATGGTAAAGCGCGCATCGCATTCTGAGAAGGCGTAAGGCCCACGAAAGGCATCCACACGAAAGGTGTCCTCACGAAAAGCATTGATAGGAGCAGGTGTATCCCTCGAAGTATCCAAAGGAATCAAAGCTCCATCCAACCACCTGGAGTCAATCGGTAAACCATCCAAAACAAACACATCCCCCTACCAGTACTTCCATCATTGGAGGCCCCTTCTAAGGACCCACTGCACCCTCCGATGGCCGAAGTGAACAATATGTACCTCAAAACCAGACCCCATCGATGCAAGGCACTTGGTCCTACCATATGTCCTTGATTATCACTGGCGTCATCCTCACCACACAAACAATCAAAAGCACGCCACCCGCCAAGGTGATTGGAGCAAGCCTCAGTTCACTTGAAAAATCCGAATGCCATTTTGGGTCATTCCCCTCATCTCTTTGCGCCACCAGCTCACAACGCGGCTACCCATCGGTGCAACCGCCTGCTCCACCCAAAACCCGGTGTGATCGCGGCTATCCAAGACCTGGATCATCCACCGATCCCCCATGCGACGTGCGAGACGCAACCTATGCGCTGTCGCATCCTGATATGCAATCCTGATCTCCCCGCTTGACGTCACCACAATTGAAGCATCGTCTCCAACAATGTGCCGACCGTCTGGATGGGGATTCATTCCATCTGTTGTCCCGTCGTCCACCACCTCCCGCACTGCCACATCACCACCATCAACCCTTGCATAGCGCAGCACTTCATCCGTTGCATCAACGTACGCGATATGCCAGCGCCCCATCTCATCAACCACAAGAGAAGCAGAAATACCAGAATCCCCACCGCCACGGCGACCATAACCATCGATCAAAAATGGCGCCGACCACGAAGAACCATCATGCCTTGCACCATACAGGTTGCCCTCCGAACGATCGTAGAAGATGAGGGCCAGCCCATTGCGAGTTGTTGCAATCTGGGTGTAGAGGCCACGGCCAGGATAAAGATCCTCAACGTAGGGATTGGGGAGCACATCCTCGCAGCGCCCTCCAACGCACGCCTTCCCCATCCCACATGCAGGTGAACAGGTGCTACTTGGCATGGCGCATCGGCCCGAAGCCAAACACATTTGACCCATTGGACAGTACTCAGGACGGCATGGTGTTTCTTTTCCAGAGACCTCAACCAATCGCCAATCTGAAGCAGAAGAAGGCATGGGGGTCGAAGCGTGCGCGACGCGAACGGCACTCCGCACACGGCCAGAATCAGGCATGGCATCGATGCGAAGGTAGGAGACGACAGGCCTGCCCATCGCATCCAAGGTGATCGATGCATATCGCCCAGAATCACCCTGAGCATCAATCGTGTGAACAGACCAATTGCCAGGACGACCAATCGCAATCTTCAAAGCAGTGTTCGTCGCATCGTAGTAGGCGATGTAGAAGGTGCCTCCGCTGTTACGGACCATTGCTGTCCAACGACCCACGTCATCTCCAGGCTCAGCCACACCACCTCGCCACCCATTTGGATCGGCTGTCACACGCGCACCACGTGGCACACCATCGACGATCTCCCAGCGGATCATTGGGTTATCCCCTGGACTCATCGCCACACCAAACACAAGATCGCCGTAACTGTTGCCTGCAGGTACCCCTGGTGAATATCCCGAGATATAGGTTGTCATCCCATCAACAACCATGTCGAGATGAGTAGCGAGTAAACCAGGTTGCAAAGGTGGAAGCGGCTCACAACGGGTGCATTGCACGTTGCAATTTGAGTCGACAGACAGGTTTTGTGGAGAGCAGTTTTGACCAGAACCACAAATCGCTTCAACAGAGTAGGACACGCACATTCCGCGGGCAGGGCAGCAGACAGTTCCCATGGGATTGCCTGGAGGATCGGCGGGCGTGCACACCTCAGTGCACCCACTTGGCCCCATGTCTGCTCGTGCATCGCGTGGAATCGGCCGAGCCTCACAATCACAACCGATCAATGACAACGCTAAAAACCCAGTTAAAACGCTAAAAAAAGGGCCAGAAAAACGCCCACCTCCCTTCCTTCGCCGAACCAATGCCACCAAAGCAATCGCTAAAACAACCAAGGCGCTCCTTCTGCCATTTGGAGCAGACACCTTGCAACCGCATCCAGCACCAGTGCGACCAGGATCTGGAATCCCTCGAATGAGAGGCATGGTAGCTCGCCCCACATTCCAAGCCTCATCACGCACCTCAACTTCAACCATGCGGGCATTTTCTGGTATATCCTGATCCGAAAGAGGCATCCAATCCGACCAATCACCCTCATCAAATCGGATGCGCATCTCCAATCGATCAGGAGGAGTGATGATGTCATCTGCAATCACGTGAATGCCATTGACCCTATGCCGTGGCTCAATCTTCACAAAAGGTGGTAAGATATCGATGATCAACTCAGCGCTTGCAGGTGTAAGATCAACTGTTTTCGGTTCACCCGCAATTCTCACCCTGGTTTCAATCACATGGCGAGCTTGGAGGAGCAAAATTGGGTCTTCAATTATTACTGCTTCACCCCTCTCGAAACACAAAAAAGAGGATTCGCAATCGTTTACGTCAGCAAGGCGACCACCCATGATCCATGGAGACCATGGGCCACCATCAATCCGATAGCTGTACTCGTAGTCAACCCCTTGAGGCCCTTCTGCCCAAATTCGCAACCCCACTGAATTCAAACCATTTTGCCCAAAATTCTCTAGACTCATGCTTTCTCGCACAAGGGTGTACACCATCACCTCCATCTTGGTGTCGATTGGACGAATCAAAGGCCTAGGTGCTCCCCCGAGCTCGAAGTTCGCAAACACAGCAAGGAAGTCTTCACCCTCGTCGCTGATCGCCCGCACCCCACCACTTGGGATGTCAATCAAGATATCGGGAGTGCCATCCCGATTGAGATCGAAGGGAGGTATCTCAAAGGAAGGCAATCTTCCCGTAAGCATCCCTGCAAACATGCGAATCACCGTCTCGAGGGTCATCGCAAGGGAAGCAGGGTTTTCGACGAGGATCTCGCTGTTCAAAACGCGTGAGTTACGGGGATTGACGGCAGTCACCTGTGGAACGAGGCGGTTCCCCATCGCCATCAAGTCCACCGCAATCTGCAAATCCGTTTGGTAAGTCATGAAACGGATGTACCGCTCTTGTGACCAAACGTAAAAATCAACTTGGAGATTGGGTATCGTCATGGTGAGCAAAGGTTCACCAGAGCGAGTGCCAACCTCAAAAATGGGAGGACGTTGGGGACGCGTTGCCACGCTCAAAGGGGCTGCCGGAAGGGGATAGGCGAGGGCACGGAGGGTTGGTATGAGCACAGAAACGAGACCAGTTGTGAGCTGCTGGGACAGGCGGGTCCCAACACCCAGGCACAACATGCCTGAATCAAAAATCGCATAACCAGCATAGTTGAGGAAATCCTCGGATACCCCAATCCCCAGTTGATAGGGTGTTGACGTGCCTGGTATCACGTTACCTTGAAATGCTGAAACTCGGCGGATGTCGGGAGGTGATGGTGGTTCAACCCGAGGAACACATGGGTTGTGTGCAGGGGTGCGAGTAAAGTTCCGATCGAAGGAAAGCAAGCCACCAGTGGCATAAAGAGACAAACCGTTGTTCATTGCCACACCGTCGCCCCCAGCAGCGAGTATCCCCATGAGCGGCCCCCTCGTTCCTGGGGAGAAAGCGCCCAAAAAGCGATCACCCACATCGCCCTGACCTTCTACCCCAAGAAGCAAGGGAACGCAGTCCATGCTTCCCGAAAAGCGACAGATCGCATCAGGCCCACTCCCATCGGGTGAAGTGCCCCTTGGACAGCCATGCATTCCTTGACGGGCACAAAACAAATTCCCAATTGCGGAGTTGAGCACACGAGAGACCTGCCCCTGAAGCCGATCGATCAGCTGCCGCTTAAAGAGGTTGATCAAGCCAGAAAGGATGGCTCCATCGAGTCCGCTACCTGAAGTGGTGATGTCATCGTTCTCAATGTCCTGCCCCATCACCAATCTCGCTTCACCCACGTCAATCCGGGTAAATCCATTCCGTGGGTCCCGTGTCTCCCCACGAAGGGTGATGAGGGCCTCGAGAGCCACAAAATCGCGAGAACCGCGCCTTGTATCAACGTCCACATTGATGCGCGTGGTCCAGAGATGACGAACCTCAACCGGAATGTTTCGCCGCACGCCCCCTGCGTCCCGCGAATCCACGCGGACCTGAAGCACAGCACGCAGTTGATTGGGTGGAGTTGGTATGATGTCGAGAGAGCGAACCTCAGCCCTGGCCCTGCAATCGTTCGCCGGGCATATGATGGCTCTCGCACTGAGAGGCAAGCCCTCTTCTGTCCGAGGAATCGGAAACTCGATTGGGCCCCCATTGACCAGCTCCACAATGCGAGCGATGTTGTTTTCGATCAGCTGCACGCCACTCTCTGTGATTCGGATTTGACCTGCGTTGGCCACACGGGGTTGTTCTGTGGGGAAACCTCCAGGGATTGGACTCATCCCAAACTGCTCGCACCCAGAACACCCACTTTCGGCATACGCAACAATCGCCAATGCAAGCCCAATGAGCCTATGGGTTACCCGCGCCCCTTCCAAAGCAAAACACGCCTGCGACTTCCTTCGACCCAATCTCATACCACCTCCAAGCCCTACCGAGCGATCTTAGACCGCTTCAGGCTTCTATTTCAATCCAGGTAACCAATTGTCTAGAAGCTAATCCGCAGAAACATGTCGCAACACCCGCACACCGCGCTGAGGTTCTGCGGCGAGGTACGGGCCCTTAATTTCAAGAACCTCAAGAGAACCCCCATAGAAACGAGAAAGGCCAACGTCAATCAGGTAGAGGCGTTCTTTGCACCGTGAAGTGATGCCGGCGTTTTGAACGGTGTGTCCGATGACCATCCGCTCAACCCTGAGCATTTCAAGCGTTTTGTGGAGGCGTTCACAGGCACGGCTTTCGTTATCCAAAGCGTAGCTTCGATCCCAAAGAGGGCTTGTGTCTGTCGACAAAATGCTTGGAAGAGGAATTTCCCCTAGCTCAAAGCGACGCGCGGATTCGTTGATGGCATCAAGCCCAATTGAAGCGAATTCAGGAAGCAACCCTCCGTGAACAAAAAGGGTGTCTCCAACAATGATCACCACTGGTCGCTTTGCCAAAGCACGTGCAATCATTGAGCCGGGCGCAAAAGCAGTGGCTCGCCCCCAAGCATGGCGAGGATAGCGGAATCGGATAATGGGTGAAGCTTGTTGGGAATATGCATCAAAATCCAGAAAACCCTCTTTGGTAACGTACCGAAAATCTCCCGCAACGTTCATGATCTCGTGGTTTCCTTGGATTGCGATAAAAGCACCTCCCGCCGCTTTGGCCTCTCGCTCAAGCCGTTCAACCAATGACAACACCTCAGGCTCATCATCTCCCCGGTCGAGGAGATCACCTAGTTGCACAACAACCGTATCTTTTCCCACCCAATGATCATTTGCATCGATGGCCTGAGCCAAACGCAGTGCTCTGCGGATGGCTTCGAGATCCCCATGGATATCACCAATCGCCACAAGACGCCGTGGCATGGGTAAGCGCCATTCCGATTGTCCAAAACCAGACTCAGCTTGCTTCCTCTCCCCTTCAGCGTCCGAAAAACAACTGCATGCAGCAGAGGAGATGGCGATCAAAAAAGCAATCCATGGTGAAAGGCTGAACCTAATAACCATCAGCGTTGTGTTCTAGGAAACCCAATGCACTCTCGTAAGCATCGAGGAGTTGACCTAATGACACATCGACCAGGCCATCGACAACCAACCTGTCGCCACCCACCTTGCCGATCACAGTCATGGGTACTCCCTTTGCTTGCGCGATGGAACGAGCGCGGTCAAGGGATTCAGGGGGCAGAGAAATGATCACCCGAGTCGGCTCCTCTGCAAAAAGCAAAGAAAGGGAGGAGGCGTCGAGTTGGTTGGACTGAGGGAGATGAACCCTCGCACCAATCCCAAGGCCAATTGCGCACTCAGCCAATGCCACACCCATTCCGCCATCTGAGATGTCGTGAGCAGAACGAATCAAGTGGGTGCGGGCCATCTCCAAGAGGGCATCCTGCAACCGCCTTTCCATGTCAAGATCAATGCGAGGGGAATTGCCTCCTAGACCCCCAGTGAGGTGGACATATATCTCAGAACCACCCAATACGCCACAACTTGGTGGGCCAAGGTGAACAACGAGATCACCCTCCCTCGCGAACGCCATTGGCACACAATCATCTGGTGAGCGGAGAATTCCCACTGCTCCAACGATTGGCGTGGGCAAAATCGGTTGCCCATCTGTCTCGTTATAAAGTGAAACATTACCGGACACAACGGGAACTCGGAGATGGGTGCATGCCATGGCAATCCCCTCGACCGCCCGACCAAATTGCCACATCGTTTTTGGGTCAAGGGGGCTACCGAAATTGAGGCAGTCGGTAAGCCCAATTGGTTCCGCTCCAACGCACACGATATTGCGCAAACACTCGGCCACCGCCATCGCTCCTCCGTTCAGAGGATCCAAAGCCACAAAACGGGCATTCCCATCCACAGAAATGGCGAGGTACTTGATGAGGGCATCTTTCATCTCTGGATCAGAAGGGTTGGCTGGGCAAAACACCCGAATCACCGCTGCATCACCCTCACCTGGCCTTATCACTGTTCCAACCCGAACCATGTGGTCAAACTGCCGAAACACCCAGCGCCTTGAACCGATGTTTGGCGAAGACAAGAGCCGAATAAGGGTTTCAGAACCGTCCATCGAGCGCAGGCGTTGATGGAGGTGTTCTTCCCTCCTCTCGTAAGGGGGTGGTGGCATCTCTGGATGAGAGTATCTGGGAAGGTGTTCACTAAAGAGCAAGATTGGGAGATCAACCACCCGGGTGTGTTTTGGTGGTTCAGTTGATGGGAGTGTATCAGGGTGTATGGTGGCCTTGCACACAAAGCGCCCGCTATCGGTAACTTCACCTATCTCAGCACACTCAATATCCCACTTTTGGCAGATCGATTTGATCACCGATTCTTTCCCTGGCGCAGCAACAACAAGCATCCTCTCTTGAGATTCACTCAAAAGCACCTCGTACGGGGTCATGCCTGAAGCGCGTCGAGGAACGCGGTCGAGATCGATCTCGATGCCACGCTGGGCCCTTGCTGCCACCTCGACGCTGCTTGAAGTGAGCCCTGCAGCCCCCATGTCTTGAGCCCCAACTGCGGCTCCAGAGCCAAAAATTTCGAGACAAGCCTCAAGAAGCAACTTCCCTCGGAAGGGGTCAGCCACCTGCACCGTTGGCAGCTTGGAGTGCGCGTTTTGATCAAATCCAGCACTGGCCATTGTCGCCCCATGAATCCCGTCCCTCCCCGTTGGCGCCCCAAGGTAAAACACCCGATTCCCCACATCACCCCCCCTCCCAAAAAGCAAGCGGTCCCTTCGGGCAATGCCCAAGGCAAAAACGTTCACCAAGCAATTCTGGTTGTAGCTTGGATCGAAAAAAAGCTCCCCCCCAACTGTAGGCACCCCAAAAGCATTCCCATATCCAGAAATACCCTTCACCACTCCTTGAAGCAAGCGCCTGGTCAAGAGAAGTTTGGGATCACCAAAGCGCAGTGAGTTGAGCAAGGCCACAGGCCTTGCACCCATGGTGAATACGTCCCTGAGAATACCACCAACTCCGGTTGCAGCTCCCTGATAGGGCTCAATGAAGGAAGGGTGATTGTGTGACTCGATTTTAAACACTGCAACAAAGCCATCACCGATATCGACTGCACCCGCGTTTTCACCCGGCCCTTGGACCACACGAGGGCCTTGGGTTGGCAGCAACTTGAGGTAGTTTTTGGAACTCTTGTAGGAGCAGTGCTCGCTCCACATGGCCGAGATAACCCCAAGCTCAGCCAAAGTTGGGAAACGCCCCAAAAGCCCTATGAGATATTCCCACTCTTTTTGGGTTAGACCATGATTTTCCGCCTGATCGGAAGTTGTGATGAGTTCAATACCTGAAAATTTTTGACCACCTCTCATTGTTTGTTAGGAGCAGGAGGGTGTCACGTTTCACCCAAATTGCAAGCCCAAGTAAGACAAGAAAATCGTCTTCCACAACACATGAGTTCAATGGCGATTGGATAAGTTAAGCTGATGTAGGATGGCTATGACCCATGCGAGCTATGCACAACTTTGCCATCCTTTGCCTCAGCCTAACCGGCTATTCCTCTTTCCTTTGGTTTTGGCTGCACTTGCCAACAACCATGCCATGGCCTGGCCGCACCCAGGCAGGGAGATACATCCAGGAATCATCTACCGCCGCTTTTCTGGTCCAATCGATATACCAGGCTCCGGAACTTCAACTCAGGAAATCTACGTGGTGTACATCGACACCCTCAATCCAACGCTTCGCTTTGTGAGCACAAGGCCATCGGATCGCGGCATCCGTACATCAGAATTTGCGAGGCGAACAGGATCAATCGTTGCGATCAACACCAACTATTTCAGCACCCCTGGTTTTGCCTCGTGTGGCTTGATGGCAGGAGAAGGTGAAGTGTGGAGAGACAGCTATCATCACCTCCCCAATGGAAAATGTTCTGACACCATTGGATTCACCGATGGAAACCTCGTGGCGAATTCTTCATGGTCCCCTTCCTCCCCTTTGTAAGGCAGGTTGCGACTGGCATGCCCACGGTAGTGCGCGAAGGAGTTGTCGTGAGTGAGGCGGAATTGTCTTCCAGCAACTACCCATCGCATTTGCAATCACCAAATCCCCGCACTGGAATCTGCTTACATGAAGATCGACGCACCATGATTTTTAGTGTCGTTGACGGCCGCGCAGCTGGCCGAACGGGAATGCGGGCCATCACTTTTGGACGCTTTGCAAAGCATATTCTTGGTTGCTGGCAGGCGATTATGCTTGACGGAGGGGGTTCAAGTACCATGTACGTGCGAGGAGAACCTGCTGAGGGAGACCGTGCACCTGGGGTCGTCAATCGCACCTCAGATGGCAGCGAGCGAGTGGTCGCAGCGCACCTTGGTGTTCAAGCCTATCCTGATCGTTCTTTCTGGAGGGCAGAGTACGTGGATCAATCTGCCTTAGCGCCACTCCTTCCCGGGCAACGCTTTGAGTTGTGGGTACGTTTTCGAAACACTGGTCTTCGCCCTTGGGTCGCCGATGGACCTCACCCAATTCGCCTCGGCACCGATGAGCCAATGGACCGCCCGAGCGCTTGGTTCGTTGAGGGTGCATGGATTGCTCTCCATCGCCCAACAGCAGTTGAAGCCACAACCAATCCAGGCGATATCGGCACCTTCCGCTTCGAGGCCCGCGCACCAAGCCGGCCTGGCCGTTATATCGAAACATTTGCTCCCCTTGTCGAAGGGATCACATGGATGAGGCCAGCAAGAGTGGTGTGGGAAATCACTGTTATGGAGCCACCGATCGACGCAAGCATTTCTTCAGCTGGTGACGCCGGCTCCCTGATTGTGGATGCAGCACCACAACCACCGGATGCATTCAATCCACCAAGCATCGATGCTTTTAGAAGATTGGACACAACCCCATATTTGACCGATTCGGCTGAAGTTGCACTCCGGGAAGAGCAAAGAGATACCGATTACGCTGACGCCTTGCCACCCACTTTCGAAATCGATGCATCACCCAGCTACAAACCAGATGGTTTTTCTTCCATCTCTACTCGTGGTGGTACCATTCAAGGGAATTGTGCTTGCCAAATCAGGCACCCGCCTTTCTGTCGTTTTCCATGGATTTTGATGGTTGTTGCGGCCTGTATCCAAGTGCTACGCCGACTCCATCAACGTTTTTCTTGGAAGTATGGCTGCTTCTTGTGAAGATTCGGTTCATGCTTCTCTTTTAACGTTATCTTCCCTTTCCCTTGGTTATCGATTTCAACAACAACATTTCCTCCATCAATGCGCGCTTCCCATCGAAAGCCATGAGCTGCATTCGCCAAAAGCAAAGGATAGCGGCCAAGTTCCACCCTGTTTTTCCCCTCCCTCTCCACAACCCACCGGTGCTCCTCCACATCTTCGAGGCATCGGCGCTTTTCTTCTCTTAGCCAAACCCCTTGAGCCACCTCTCTCCTTTCAAGCAATTCAAATGGGCAACGCTTCTCGTCGTGGGCAAGGGAATAGCGCACAATGAAGCCAAAAACAAACAACGCACCCAGAGCTGGAGCAGCTCCTAACACCACGATCACAGGAAGGTACCATGGAATTTTGGTGTTGGTTTTGCTTTTGCTCTCTCCATCCACCATGGTGCATCCCCATTGCCTACTGGTGGGTGATAAAAGCCTTCAAGTGGGAGATGGTGAAATGTGATACCTGAGGAGCTCTTTGCGCTCCTCATCCACCGTGCGTTTGATTTGGAAGGTAGGTAGACGTCGAGCTCCGACTGCCTCTATCCATCCTTCAAGATCGCGCAAAGCCCGTTCAGCGAGGGCGAGGCCTCGCCAGCGCTTATCCCTTGGGCCTCTCTCTCCTAAGGGAGGAAACATGCTAAATACCACATTGGATGGCTGGAATTCCGGGCGGCGACAGCGAAGGTATCGGTACAGTGAACCGAGGGCGGTTGTCGGAGGTGGTAGGCTTTCCAAAAAAGGAACCCCTTCTTTCAACTCCCGAGCGAGCGCCAAGCCCACAATCAACCCGATTGCAGCGCTCTCAACATAACCCTCCACACCTGTGATTTGCCCGGCCAAGTGCACCCCAGGCATCGATCGAATTGCTAGGGTATCATCCAACACCAATGGTGCATTCACAAAGGTGTTTCGGTGAACACTCCCATACCTTAAAAACTCTGCTTTTTCCAACCCAGGAATCATCGAAAAAACCCGACGCTGCTCAGGTTGCTTCATTCGCGTCTGAAAACCAACGATGTTGTATGCGGAGCATTCCTCGTCTTCGGGACGCAGTTGCACCACTGCAAATGGCCTCCTCCCTGTCCTCGGGTCCATCAACCCAACGGGTTTAAGTGGCCCAAAAGCCAGGGTATAGACCCCTCGCTCAGCCATCACCTCGATGGGTAAACACCCCTCAAAGTACCTTGGTTCTTCAAAAGGCCTAGGGGGTACCTTTTCTGCACCAAGCAAGGCCTCAACAAAAGCCAAGTACTCCTCTTCGGTGAGGGGGCTGTTCAAGTAGGCGTCGTCCCCCCCTTTGCCATATCGACTGGCCCGAAAAACCTTGCTCTCATCAATCGACGAAGCCAAAACAATCGGAGAAATTGCATCGTAGTACGCCAAATGCTCGTGGCCCACTTTCTGGGCAATCGACTGCGCAAGGGCCTCGCTGGTCAGGGGACCAGTTGCAATCACGATGGGGCGGAAGGGCAAAATGTCTGTGACCTCTTCGTTGTCTCTGACTTCAATGAGAGGATGGGTGCGAACTCGCTCTGTGACTTCACGGGAAAACTTGTCTCTATCAACAGCCAACGCACCCCCAGCCGGCACCCGATGTTTTTCCGCAACTGCCATGATCAGGGAACCAGCGCGCCGCATCTCTTCTTTGAGCAATCCGACGGCATTGGTCAGGGAATCGCTGCGCAACGAGTTCGAACAAACCAGTTCAGCAAAAGTGGACGCCACTTGTGCCGGGGTGCGTTTTGCTGGCTTTTGCTCCCATAGCTGCACGCGAACACCTCGCTCAGCCATCTGAAAAGCGCATTCGCAACCGGCCAAGCCTCCACCAATCACCCATGCTTCATGATGCTTCGGCATTGCAATTCCTGCTGTGATGGCTTTTTAATTTTACTGCTTTTGATCGCCCTAGCTCGCCAAGGCCTCGACTTCCCCATTCGAATGGCACACGATCATCCCCATGGCTTCCAATGCACCGAGCGCCGCAAGCACGCGTTCGGTTGACCATCCCAAGCGTTCCACCAGGCCTTCCATCCGCAGGGGCTCAGCCGCAATCAGCCCATAAAGTTGCCCGAGATCTTGGCCCAACTCCTGGCATAAGCCATCCAAGGAGAGATGAGATGGGTGGGGTGTAGTGGGCGCTGGCTTGGTAAGCCCCCCTGGCTTGGTGGTTCCTGGTTTGCGCTCCTTCCTCTCTTTTTGTTGAAGCCTGTTGCTACCCAGCGCCTCATGCCGAGCGTCGAGTACCTCAAGCACATCTTCTGGTCCAAGGCAAACGCGTGCTCCTTTGCGAAGCAAAGCGTTTGAACCTTCAGCGTTGAAAACAGAAGGCACTCGAGGCACAGAAAAAAGAGGAATTCCAAGAGCCAGGGCATGCGCGGCAGTGGAAAGGGCACCAGAAGGGATGGGGGCTTCAACCACCACAACAGCTTGTGCAAGGGCTGCAATCAGGCGGTTACGGGCCAAAAAAGTGTGACGGTGAGGGCGGGCATCTTCCACAAGTTCGCTCACTTCGAGCCCGCCCATTTCCAAAACCTGACGCAAAAAAGGCAAGCTGGATTTTGGAATTGCATTTAGCCCAGAAGCATGAACCACCACTGTGATCCCTCCGCTTTCAAGAGCCCCTTCGTGGGCTGCGCGATCAATCCCACGGGCCCCTCCCGAAACGACGACGCAACCCTCTTTTGCCAAGGAAGCAGCCAGGGAACGGGCGATTGCCTCCCCTCTGGAAGTGGCATTGCGGGTACCAACCACTGCCACAGCGCGTTCCCAAGAAGGGATTTGCCCTCTCAAGTAAATGCAAGAAGGAGGGTCCTTTAGGCGCTCTAAGCCCAAAGGATATTCTTTCTGGCCACGTTGGATGCACCGAATCGCTGAAATCATGCGGTCATTTGGTTATCGGAATTTTCCCTAAGCAGTTGCGTTTTTCCCTCAATCGCTCCACTCTTTTTGGTCAAACCTAATCCGTTTCCCGTTCAAGCGCCAAAACCACCACATAAGCCCCCTGATCGTAAACCCGCCGAATGCGATAAGGCCCCAGACGCTGAAGATGGCCATCTCGCAAGGGTTGCCATGCTTGCAAAAAGTGCCAACCAAACATCTCAAAATTTGAACGCGTCAGAACAAGAAATGAGACACCGTAACGCTCAATCACCTCAACCATCGCTTGTTCTTTTTGCGCTGGAAGCAAAACGGCGGGACTTGAGGTATTGGCAATAACCCACCATGGGCTATTCGTGGCCACGACCTTTCCTTGAATGATCGAATCAACCAAAGCCAATTCACTTTCAAAATCTTTATGAATGCATTCCAAGCGATGATATGGCTTTACCCCAATCGTCATGAAAAAAAGGAAGAAATAACCAAATGACTCGCCATTTTTCTTCCATTTTTGCGGAAAGAGCAATCTTGC
>JANWYL010000047.1 GCA_025056955.1 Sandaracinaceae bacterium
GTGCTGAAACACAAGCACCTCGCCCTTGTCGTTTTCTATGAGAAGAGCCACCACAGACCACCTTTGAGGGGGCCGACGAAGGCGCGGCCGGGGAAGCCATTCAACCACGTCATCGCGCTTTGCCAAGCAATCGGAGCACAAAGGACACGTCGCGCACTTGGGCCTGCGGGGGGTACACAACACCGCACCGCATTCGATGAGCGCCTGGTTCACTTCGCCAGGCCGCTCACATTGAACCCAAAAATGGGCTTCTTTCCAAAGTGCAGCGTTGCTTTCTCTGGTTCCAAGGGGAAACTCAATTTTGCAGATGCGGGACAAAACACGAGCCACGTTCCCATCGATGGCTGGCTCAGGCAAGCCAAAGGCAATGCTTGCAATCGCTCCAGCCATATAGGGTCCAACTCCTGGAAGTTGCCTGAGCAGCTTAGGATCCTGTGGGATCACGCCGTTGTGGTCTCTCACAATGATCTGGGCGCTTTGATGCAGAAGGCGAGCCCTTTGATAGTAGCCAAGCCCTCGCCAGGCAGCGAGGACCTCCTCCCACGAGGCTGAAGCCAATGCTTGAATTGAAGGAAAGCGACGCAGGAAGGGCTCGTAAAACAAAAGCACCCTCTCAACCTGCGTCTGTTGAAGCATGACCTCCGATACCCAAATCGCGTATGGATCGCTCGTAAGCCTCCAAGGAAGGGGTCTGGCGCTCGCGCGATACCACTTCAACAGGCGTTCCCTCTTCTCCACATGTGATGAACCAGTCATCATCCCCTTTCAAAGCAGGCCAAAGATGGCCCTCCGACGAAACCAACGAAGCCGCTCCGCCAGTTCTTTTCCACTCAAACCGACGAATTCTTCTCGAACCCAAACCTCTCTGCCTTTCCTGTCTATGAAAACGAGAGAGCGATCACCTTCGTGCCACTGAATGTCTTCAAGTTCTTCCCACGGCATAAAATACTCAAGACCCTTGTTGACGTAAAGGGCACCATCCGAACAAAGCGCAAGGTAATGTTCCTTTGAAAGGTCCCGAAAAAGCCCAAAAATGGCTGTAAGGCCCCCTGCAACAATGCACACCAGCGCGACAAAGCCAAAAAGAAGCACGCTTGGCTGAAGATTAAGAGAAACCCATCGTGCCCTAGAAAATGAAAGCAAAGCAGCCAGAGACGAGCTTTCTCGCGCCTCCACCCAACCTAAACCAGAAATGATCACTCCCAGTCCAACAAGGGCTGCGGCAACCCCCAATGTTTTTTGGAGGTGTGGCATGCCATCCACCCGATACCATTCGATGATTTGCCCCTTTTGACGCCACTCAATCACACTGACCAAGATACACTGCTTTCTCAAGTTTACCACTGGCTGAGCAAAGGGATCGTCAAAAACCGTGCTAAGGTAAAAGTGCAATGGGCCCGACAAAGCACCGGGAGGAGAGGCTTACTTTGCCCATCTTGCGATCAGAGGAACACCCTCCATCTCCTGCCCCATCAACTTCAAGTGCGCCCGCTTTGGCCGAGCTCCCGATTGGCGCCCTCATCGACGGGCGCTACCGCATCGAGAAGTACCTTGGTGCAGGAGCAACCGGTGCCGTCTATGAGGCCGTGCATGTTGAAATCGGAAGAAGGGTGGCCATCAAAGTCCTGCGACGGGAAGCAGCGCAGAACTCCCAGTTTGAAGCCCGATTTCGCCGCGAAGCCCAAGCAGCAGCAAGCATTAACCACCCTAACGTTGTTTTCGTCTACGACTTTGGGAGGGATAAAGAGGGTCGCCTCTACCTCGTCATGGAGCTTGTTGAGGGGATCACTTTACGCGAGAGGATCCGTCAAGCGCAGCGAGGTATGCAACCTTTGCCTCCAAGAGAAAGCGTTCAAATTGCAATTGAAATCGCCAAGGCCCTCGACGCTGCGCATGGTGCAGGAATCGTTCATAGGGATCTCAAGCCGGAAAACGTTATCCTAAGCTCCCCAAAAAGCCTGAAGGTGCTCGACTTCGGAATCGCCCGCTTTGCATCCGGTGAGCGTATCCGCACTACCAAAGAAGCCGAACCAGATCTCCTTACCGACTTCAATCAAGTTCTTGGAACTCCCCGTTACATTAGCCCTGAAGCGATCAGCGGCCTTCCTGTAGGTCCAGCAGCAGACCTCTATGCCCTTGGAGTCATTCTTTTTGAGATGCTGACCGGGAAACCAGTTTTTTCACAAAAAGAAACCGTTCTTCTGCTTGCTTCCCACCTTAAGGAAAAGCCTCCCTCCCTCCGCTCCGTATGTCCTGAGCTTGCAATTCCACCAGCGCTTGAAGAAGTGGTTGCTCAACTTTTGCGCAAAACTCCCACTGAGCGCCCTCCAAGTGCAAAGGCTGTCATTGAACAACTCGAACGCCTTGATTGGTCAAGTGTCGAGCCCATACGCACCCCATCTCTTTCATCCTCATCTCCATTGGAAGAGGAACTGATTTCTCTATCTGATCTGGCTGCAAGCGATGACGAAACCAACTCCGCTTCACGCTCAATCACCCCTGCCCCATCAAAAGAGCCACCTCATTCTCAACCTCCTGCTCCATTCTCCGTGCCACGACTAGCCATCCAAACCCAAAAAGAAGGGACAACAAGCACCAAGTCTTCACCCTACCTCCTTGCAATCTCCTTTGTGCTTATCGCAGTGGGAGCAGGAGCCATATTCCTTAGCAAATCCAACCAAATGCCAGCTCCTTCGACGTCAGGAGCACCTCCACCTCTCGGCTCCCATCCTCCAACACCCAAGGTGCTCATCAGCGTGAACTCAAATGTCCAGAAGCCTGTTCTCCGGTGGGACGGGCAGGAAGTGGAAGGACCTTCCTTCTTTGTTGCCATGGACCGCAAGCCTCATCTCCTCGAAGTGAGTGCCCCTGGCTTTAAGCGCAGCACCGTCGAAGTGAGGGCTGATCGCCCACGCACCCTTTTTGTGCCCCTTGATCCTCTTGAAACACCCAGAAAGCGCAATGAAAGGCGCTCCCCAAGCACCCCTATTTCACCCTAAGCATCTGTCGAACCTGCTTAACATCAAGGCCCCCCTCCCAGCGAGAAATGGCAAGCACAGCAACGGTGTTTCCAATGGCGTTTGTGAGAGCGCGTGCTTCAGACATGAGGCGATCGACCCCAAGAACCAAAACCAACCCTCCCACTGGCAAAAGCTTTGTGAGTTCGAGGGCGCTCGCCAACGCCACTAGCCCCCCGCCTGTTACCGCAGCAGCCCCCTTGCTTGTCAGCATAATCGCGAAAAAAAGCCAGAATTCTTCAGAAAAACTGAGTTTGATATCGAGGGCTTGCGCAACAAAAAGAGCAGCTAAGGTCATATAAATCGAAGTTCCATCCAAGTTGAAAGAGTAGCCGGTTGGCAGAACCAAGCGCACGACATCTTGCGGGCAACCGAGAGCCACAAGCTTGTCCATGAGGCGAGGAAGAACAGGCTCGCTCGAAGAAGTGCCAAAAACGATGAAAAGCTCTTCCCTGATGTACCTGAGAATGGCAGAAAGAGGCACACCAACCCACTGGCAAATTCCCCCAAGCCCAATCGCAATAAAAGCAAGGGAGCTCAGGTAGAAGGTCAGGACAAGCACCATCAGCTTCCCGAGCAAGGCAAGGCCAAAACGACCGACTGTGTGAGCCATGGCCCCGAAAACAGCAAAAGGAGCCGCCCGAAGCAACAGCGCAAGAACACGAAAGCAAAGCCATCCGATGAGTTCGAAGGCGCGAACAATCGATGCGCCCTGGGGCCCTGCTTGAAGGAGGGCCACTCCAAATAGTCCAGCAATCAAGAGAACAGGCAGTATCTCTCCAGTCACAAAGGGTTCAAGCAAACTCTCTGGCACAATCCCCTTGAATTGCTCCCCCAGGCCTCGAGAATCTGGCTTTACGCTTAAAAGGGATGGATCAAGAGAGTTTATATCAGCATGAATCCCCTTTCCTGGTTGAAGCCATTTGGCGACTGCCCACCCCAAAGCCATTGCGAGCGTGCTCACAATCTCAAAGTAGATGAGTGCCTTTATGCCAATCCGACCTGCTCTTTTTCCGCTTTCAGCCTTTGCAATCCCCGTGGAAACCGATACAAAAACGATGGGCGTAATCAGCATGCGGATAGACCGCAAAAAAAGGTCGCTCATCCACTTGACGGTGCTTCCGGCTTCAGGCCAGAAGATGCCGAAAGTGATCCCTGAAGCCATTCCAAAGAGCACGCTCAAGTAGAGGCCTTTTCCTTGGGTCTGTAGAAGCGAAGTCACATCCGATGGCTAGCGCGATGGGAATGGTGTTCAACAAAAAGACAAGCTTTTTAAACTTTCGGAGAAAAACTTTGCGGTGAGGAGCGTATCAATGAACATGAAGCGTCGACAATTTCTCGAAATGCTTGGGTGGAGCAGCGCTTGCTTCCTCTTAGGGAAAAATCCCGTTCAGGCGCTTTCTATTGGAGCAAAGGCCCCAGAAATCGGTCTGCCCATCCTCGCCAATGGGAGCGGAAAAATCGAGATCAGCCGCTTGCGAGGGCAAGTGTTGATTGTCGATTTCTGGGCAAGTTGGTGCAAGCCCTGCGCTGAAGCCATGCCCCACCTCGACCGCCTCTTCACATCCTACAGCGATCGTGGGCTGAGGGTGATCGGTGTCTCTCAAGACGAGTCTGAAGCCGGAGTGCGCATGTTTCTGCGACGGGTGCGGGTTTCTTTCCCCGTCGTGCTTGATGCCACCCATGAGGTGGCAGGGCGTTATGGTCCCTCACACATGCCCACCACTTTTTTCGTTGATAGGAAGGGTTCGATCAGATACATCCACACGGGTTTTCGAGCACAAGATGTTCCTCTTTTTACAAGCAGGGTTATGAGTCTCCTCGGGGAGTCCTAGTCCACCAGTCCCTGGCTAGCAGGCCTTTTATACGCCCCTAAAACATCGCAATAGCGACCGCCCACAAGCCAAGCTCCCACTGATCGGAAGCCCTGAAGCGATGGCCAGGAGCATCGATGGCAAAGCGATGGTGAGGGTTGAAGATGAATGCTTCCCCCGGAGGAGGCGAGTGACAATCAACCAAGCGACCATGGTCACCCACCTGGCTTTGCGGGACCGAGCGACAGGGGGCAGCATGGGTGATGAAGTGGGGGGTTAGGTGCCAAGCCCTCAAGAAGAGGGCAAACTGCACGTAGCGGGCAACCCGAAGGTCAAGACCAAGTTGAACCCCTAGGCGGCCATGGGCTTGAATATCGGTAATCCCTGTGAATGGGACGCGCGCAGGGCTTTTTTCTGCGGTAGATTCAACTGAATCGGCTTCAAGAACAGGTTGAAAGAGGGCTGGGTGGGAAGAGCTTCCAAGGGCATCATAAAGAGGGCCATAGCCGCGACCCTCAGACAAAAAATCACATAAAAAGCGCAAATCAATGGCCAAACGCTGAAAGTGCCCCCTGTCTTCCCAGGGGATAACACCAAGTCCAACTGCAAAGTGCAGGACTGTCGGCGGATTCCGGTTGATGTAGCCCGGAAGCCCATCCTGCACAAAAAGCTGCTTCGCCCGATCAGGCCAGCCGAATTCGATGCCCAAGCCACCATAGGGCTCGAGCCAGCCTGTGCGATAGGAGGCGCGGCTCTCAGCACGAAACATGATCAAGCCCTCTCCGATCCCAGGGTCAGAAGGCTGAACAACCTCCCCCATTTGCCCTTGGCAACGCAAGCCTTCTCGATGCTGATGACACGCACGCAAAGGGTTTCCAATGTTAAACCTCCCCTCAACGATTAAGGTCCAAGTTGGCCATCCAGCCATGCGGTATTGATTGAGTGGCGACCATGCCAGGCCAAATCGCATGGAATCCACTCCAGAGCGGGTGGGTGAACGCAATCCGAAACCGCTGAGCTCGAAAAGAGGCTCCCCACGGAATTCAAGGTACTCTGGCTGAAACTCGTGGTGGGGGCGAAGCAGACGGTCATCAGAAAGAATGAGGGGGAGCTCGGCAAAGGCTGCGAAATCGTGAAAAAGCCCCACCTCAATCCCGAGGAGCAATTCGTTTCGCTCAAGCTCGTAGTTTGCGATTTTTCCCAAAGAATGCCCAACGCCTCCGGAAAAGCCAGTCAACTCCCTCTCGATCAAAGCGAAGTGATGTGAACGGCGATAGCCGAGATGGAGATGGACATCGAAAACATCCCCAACCTCAAAAGCATCGATGACATTGGTGTAGCTGACTGGTTCACTGAGAATCGCAACGCCTTGAGCACCAATCGACGAAGCAAAAGCAAAGGGTGAAAGGAATACCAAACAAACCCCAAGGCGCCGCACCCGGCCAAACCCACACACGCACTCAATCCTGAAGAGGTGCTTCTTTGCTGGTCAATACCCTTTGGGCGTCGCTTCACCCAAATTCATGCTACAAGGGTCTCATGGAGCAGTGTGCTGCAGTGATCCTGGCCGCTGGGGAAGGCAAGCGCATGAAGAGCAAACAGCCAAAGGTGCTGCATCCCTTGGCTGGAATACCGATGGTCGCCCACGTCATTCGTGCTGCCAAGGCCATAGGAGCCACCCCAATTCTTGTCGTGGTTGGTCGAAACCGCGAAGTCATTGAGGGTGAGTTGAAAAGCCACTTTGGGGATTCATTGCACTTTGTGCTTCAACCCGAAGCGCGCGGAACTGGTGACGCCGTTCGTTGTGCCCTTGAGGCCGTGCCCGAGCTGAGCGGCACCCTCCTCATCCTCAATGGCGACTTGCCGCTCATCGAAACCGAAGCCCTTAGCGCCCTTCTCCAAACCAAAACAGCACATCAAAGCAAGCTCTCCATCATGACATTCTTTGCCGACAACCCCCAAGGCTATGGCCGGATTCTTCGAAACAGCAGTGGGGAGATCGTCGGCATCTGTGAAGAAGCAGACGCCAGCGACGAGGAGCGCAAAATTCGAGAGTGCAATGGAGGTGTCTACGCGGCCGATGTCGAGGCTTTGCGCAAATGGATTTCTGGTCTCAGTGCCCACAACAACCAAGGAGAGCTCTACCTCACAGATCTCGTCGCGATCGCTGCCAAAGAACAAAGCCTTTCTTCCCTGACCTGGTCTTTCGATTCCTTGAGGGGAATCAACAACCGGGCTGAGCTGGCGCAAGCCGAAGAGATCATGCGGGAGCGCATCATCAACCATGTGCTGAACAATGGTGTCACCTTGCAGGATCCTAAAAGCACCTACATCGATATTGACGTGGTGGTTGAACAGGACGTATGGATCGGCGCAGGTGTACACCTTCGCGGGAAGACAGTTGTCAGAACAGGTGCACGGATTGACGCAGGGAGCATTCTTCAAGATACCGAGGTTGGTGAAAACGCCTGGGTTAAGCCATACACGATTGCGATATCAAGCACGATTGGTGAAGGTGCTCAAGTTGGTCCATTTGCCCACCTTCGTCCATCAACCATTCTTGGTCCAGAAGTACACATTGGAAATTTCGTTGAAACAAAAAACACAAAAATGGGGAGGAAAAGCAAAGCCAATCACCTCGCATACCTTGGTGATGGGCTGATCGGTGAAAACGTGAATGTGGGTGCTGGTACCATTTTTTGTAACTATGACGGTTTCCGTAAGCACACCACAATCATTGAAGACGGAGCCTTCATTGGTTCGGATTGCCAACTTGTTGCACCCGTTAGGGTCGGCCGAAATGCCTACGTGGCAAGTGGAACCACTGTAACCCGCAACGTCCCAGAAGATGCCCTTGCGATTGGTCGCGCAAAGCAAGAGAACAAAGAAGGGTATGCTCCCCTTCTTCGTGAGCGACTTAGAGGGCGTGAAAAAGAGGACAAATCGTGAATGATTTCATGGGGTCGGGAAATTTGTAATTACCTCTCAATACAACGTGGGTGATGACCTTCCCCATCTGGCCAACCAATTTTCCATACGCAATTTTCGGCGTGCCGCTTCACTGCTCATGTAGCGCACCTTTCCGTAAATGGGGCGCTCGGGAGCCCAGGGGCGATCGTATGCTCCAAAAACCCACCCAATGCTTGTGTAGGTATTTGGATCTCTCCCATCAATCGCGTACTTGTCGTTGAGGTATATGAGGGCCTCCCATGCTTCGCGCGGGTTAGCAAACCACTCGAGCACCCTCTTCCCCCAAATCATGCGCATGTAGTTGTGAATGCGCCCTGTCTCGCGAAGCTCCTGCATCGCTGCATTCCAAATGGGATCAGGGCTTTTGGCTTCCTCCAGCATTTCAACCGTGCAGATAAAAGGGCGCGGATCTTTTTGATGGGCCTCAAGGGTGTGCCGAGCCCAAGCAGGCAAACCTTCCCAGCGGGCGTAATCATCGGTGTGGTAACAACGGATGAGCCCAAGCTCGCGCCAAATCACAAGCTCATCCAAAAACGCCTCAACCGATTCAGGCAACTTCCACCAACCGAGTTTTTGCCCTTTAGAGAAGGGTTCAAGGCACTTTGGGCTCCAATCGTACTCTTCACCAATTCCAAAAAGCACTTCAAAAGTGCTCATATGGCCGAAATGAAGCCACGGTGACAACCCGCTTGAGGCCTCCTCATCAGGGTGATGGCGGTTCTCAGCATAGCTTAGGATACCCCTTCTCAAAAATGCCTTGAGTCGTTCTCGAGCTGGCCTACTCCCCCCTCGGATGGTCAAGGCAGAAACGGAATGATCAACCGGCAAAGAAGCAACCAAGCTTTCCGGTTGTCGGATGGCGTCAAGCTGAGATTGGCGCACCTCTTCAAGAAAAGGAGGGAGAGGGTGTGAGTTGCACCGCACCCATTCGCAAGCCAGGGGATCGCTGGATGGAAATGCTTCGAGGTGCTTTGGCAAAACCTTCTGGGCAAAGCGTCGACATTCAAAGGCTGAGGCAAAAGCATGAGGTGTGATCCGCAGGGGAATCAACCCACACGAGTCCACTGCCTCAAAGCGAATTCCCCATTCGTGCAACAACGATGCTGCCTTTTTCTGCATATGTGGAAAAAAGAAAGCAGGTGAAGCGTCACCAACCACCACTGCAGCACAGCTAACCAAGGAGGCCCATATTTTTTTGGCCTCGCGATGATCGCGTTCAACAAAGGGAAAGTAGAAAACACCCTTCTCACTGAGCTCGGAAGCCTTTTCGATCATCCCATCGATGATGAAGCGGTGAAAGCGGTCACAAGCATATGGGTAATCCACTCGAAGCGGCTCGAAAATGACAAGAGGCTTTTTGAGCCTCGCAGACCATTCAACCGCACGGTCGAGAGCAAAGTTGAAAGCAAGCCGCCGAAATGCGCTCATCCAGTAAACCACAAAATCACCCTGCAAATTGGGAGGGTGATCACTCAATACATGCAAGCGCGACTCCGGAACAACCGATTGCATTGGCAGCTATCTTGTTTTCTTTTGCGCCATTGACAAGTCCTTATCGTCCTTTCTGTGCTGCACCTTCGAAAGCACCCTTTTGACACTGATATCAGGTTGTTTGGCCCGCCCCCTGCGCCAGATCCAACGCCAACCAAGCCAAAGCAACGCCACAGCTTCTATCAAGCCAACCAAAAGCCACTGCCAAGCCTCTTCCATGTGATTGACCTAAATTTCATTACTTTTGAGTCAAATATTGATGGAATTAGCTCTATTTTTACCTTTTTTATCCTAAAAAATTAGAAATTAGCACTTGACACCTCATAATCGCTCGCCTAAGGTATTCGCGCTCCACTGGAGGCAACCATGACCGAAAACCCACCTCTTCGTTCCTTTTTGGAGATTCCCTACGATGAACTCGAGGAGCGCAACCTCGCTCTCAAATCGCAGCGCCTGCGGCGCACTCCCATTTCAAAACTCCGCGAAGAGCGCATGGAAGAGCTAAGAAAAGAGAAACGGATCAAGGCCGTCACCGTGTGTTTTACCGATCTTGAAGGCCGTTTCCACATGCTTGACTATGACAAAAAATTCCTGCTTTCGAACGACGAAAACCTTACCTTTGATGGCAGTTCGGTGAGGGGATTTTCGGAGCAAGAAGAATCGGACTTGCGGCTTGGAATCGACTGGTCTGCTTTTTACTACCTTCCTGCAGACGTCTTTGGCCCTGGTAAAGTCCTCGTCTTTGGTGAAGTGCTTGATCGCAGTGGTGCCCCCTATCCTTCGGATATTCGAGGAAAGCTTAAGGCCTATGTCGAAGAACTGTATCAGAAGGAGCGCATTGTGTGCAATGTTGGCCACGAAATTGAAGGTTTCCTCTTCAAGGGTCGCAATGCTGAAAAGCGCTATCACGAAACAGGGGCCTTTGAGTTCATCTCAACAGGGGGTTATTACCACTCCCTTCCAGGCGACGTCCTTCGCCTCTTCATCGATCGAGCAGCTGAATGCCAGCGGGCAATGGGATTTGAAAACGAAAAAGATCACCCTGAAGTTGCACCATCTCAGTTCGAGATGAATTTCCGCTTTGCAGAGGCAGTGATTGCAGCAGATCAGGTGCAGTTGTACAAGTTGATTGCCCGCCAGATCGCAAGCCAACTTGAGATGACAGCCTCTTTCCTCCCAAAGCCTGTGGCAGGGGTAAATGGGAATGGGATGCACACGAATCTGTCGCTTTCGAAGGATGGGGTGAACATATTTTACGACCCAAATGGGAAGGATGGCCTCTCCAAGCTCGCCTGGGACTTTATCCAAAGGATCTTGGCATCAGCGCAGGAGATTTGCCTCGTCCTCAACTCAAGCGTCAATGCATACCGTCGCCTTGACCCTCGCTTTGAAGCACCAAACCAAATCAAGGTATCACCCATTGACCGCGGATCGATGATCCGAATTCCCCTTGCCAATGAACGTTCAGCGAGGATTGAGGTCCGTTCAATTGCCCCTGATGCCAACCCATACCTGAGCATCTACACCCTGCTCAAAACCGGCTTTGACGGGCCAAAGGAGGTTGAAGACGAGTCGAAAAAAGCCCGCACCCGTTTTTTACCTGATAATATCCAAGACGCAATTCGGCTCTTCAAGGCGAGCAATTGGATGAAGGAGTGTCTGGGTGAAGCGGTTCATTCAAAATTTGCTGAGCTCAAAACCGCTTCGGCTGACCGCTGTCCGAAAGCATTGGGAAGCAGGGTAAAGGTGCCAGAAATTCAGTTCCACCATGAAGTGACAAATCAATACCTTTGGTCACTTTTTTAGGAGCTGGCCAGGACCTACCAAAAGCACGCACCCATGGGAAGGCCATGAGGAAGATGGAGGGAACATTCACCTCGGCATGAAGTGGTTTGGAAAGTCGAAGACAGAATTCCCCCTCCAGGTCCTGTCTCCACCCAAAAGTGTGCACTGAAGAACACCAAAGCAATCACCTTGATTTTGGATTGGTTGTTCGTAGGATGATTTGGGTGAGAAGCTGAGTGCGAATTGGTGTTGGATGCGGGCCATCGCCTTTAAGCATGGCACGATCGGTCTTTAGAAAGCATCCTCAAGGCCCTTGTCCCCCCACCCATAACCAACACACCCTCCCGTGGCTCAACCCTTTGAGCTGCACCTTAGCATTCATCGCTTGGAGGGGGATCGTGCGCGTGGATAGGTGCACCCTCCTTTGCGTCCGTGCTCTGAGTTCGTTCACGCAAAATCGTAAGGAGCTTTGCGGCTTGGAGACGGGTGAGACCTGCCTCCACAAGCTCCTCTGCACTTGCCTGCGCAATTGCCTTCCAAGACCCAAAACGAGAAAAAAGCTTGCGTTTGCTTGCTTCGCCGATTCCCTCAATCCCGTCAAGGGCACTTTCAAAATACCTTTGTGCCATTGCCCCCTCGCGCAGTCGATTGGCCACACGGTGGGCCTCGTCGCGAAGGGGAACTAAGACTTCGTAGGCCGCCTCCCCCAAGCGAATCAAAATCGGGTTTTTTCGGCCTGGAAGGTAAATACGCTCGGGCAAGCCTCCTTTTTTTTCTGGGATGCGCTCTTTGGCCAAGGCCGCAAGAAGCAGATTGGAGAGTGCGCGCGCGATTTCTTCTCGTCCAGCCATTGAATGTTTTCTGATTGCCTCATCCCGTGCCTGGAGGGCCACCTCAAGTTGGGAGCGCCCCCCATCGACAATCAGAAGCTCGGGAAGTTCCCACTTCGGCTCGGCCGCTCGCATGAAACGCCTCAGCAAAACCTCGTGCATCGCAAGCAAATCGTCCCCGCGGGCTTCTGATCGAATCCGAAAAGAGCGATAGCGCGAGCGATCCAGGTGGCCATCGCTCATCGCAACAAGCGCGGCCATCGCATCGCCCCCTCCAAGATGGGAAACATCCACACACTCAATTCGCCATGGGATGCGAGAAAGGCGCAGGCGCTTGGCCAGTTCCGAGAGCCTTCGCTCAGCACTCGCGCGCTCTGCCTGCCGATCGCGGAAGGCATGACGTGCATTTTCGCGAGCGAGCTCAAGCAGGTCTTTGGCATCGTTTCGGGTAGGGCACTCAATATGAAGAGAATGACCAAAACGCTCGCTCAAAATTGCAGAAAGCCCCTCCATCGCCTCGATCTCAACAGGCACAAAAATGAAATGAGGCGGGTCAGAGAGGCCTTCGCTTTGAGCATAGTAGGCGGAAAGAAAAGATGCGATCAATTCATCCTCAGTCAGGGGCAAAAAAGCCGGATAGGTTCGCACATCTCGAATGCGCCCTTTGCGCACACGAAGAAGAGCGATCTCCGCCTCACCCTCTTCAGCAAAAATCTCAACTGCGTCGGCATCGATCGGGTCTGTCATGACAACCCGCTGCGCCACCATCACGCGTTCGATGGCTCGCATCTGATCGCGATACATGGCAGCGCTCTCAAATTCTTCACGCGCTGCGGCTTCTCGCATGCGACGCTCGAGATCAGCAAGCAAATCGTCCCGCCGACCTTCGAGAAAAAGCGCAACCATCTGCGCTTGTGCAAGGTATTGCTCGCGGTCAACAGGAAGCACACATGGCCCAAGGCAACGGCGTATCTGATACTCGAGGCAAGGCCGGGTGCGACGGGCAAATTCTGCGTCTCGACAAGTGCGAAGCTGAAAATAGCGATTGACCAAACGGAGCGCCTTGCGTGCCGCAGTGGCAGATTCATAAGGCCCAAAATAGCGCGCCTCGTCCTCTTTCGGCCTACGGACCACAGTCAATCTCGGCCATTTTTCATTGAGATCCAATCTGATTGAGAGAAACTCCTTATCGTCTCGCAGTTTAAAATTGTATTTTGGTTTTTTTTCTTTGATTAAAGCATTTTCCAAAAGCGCTGCTTCTTTTTCGTTGGCAACAACGATGATTTGAATGTCGGAAACTTCATTCTGCAACCTATGAACAAAAAAGCGCCCGTCTCCCACCCCAAAATAGCTTCGAACGCGTTGGCGAAGCGAACGCGCTTTTCCAATGTAGAGAGGCTTTCCATCGCTATCCAAAAAGATATAAACGCCTGGCTTTCCCGGCAGTTGCTCAAGCTTTGTGGCAAGGTGCTCAGGAACAGACTCCAAAACCATCGTTCAGTCGACGAAATCCCTGAGCTGCTTGCTGCGGCTTGGCTGCCTGAGCTTTCGAAGTGCTTTGGCCTCGATTTGGCGTATGCGCTCTCGGGTGACCTCAAAATCCTGGCCCACCTCTTCGAGTGTGTGATCGCTCCGTTCGCCTATTCCAAAACGCATCCGCAAGACCTTCTCCTCGCGGGGCGTGAGGGTCTTGAGCACGAGGCGGGTGCGCTCCTCAAGATTGGTGTTGATCGCTGCATCCACAGGAGAAATTGCGTTTTTGTCTTCAATGAAATCAACGAGATGCGAATCTTCCTCCTCGCCAATTGGCGTCTCAAGCGAGATCGGCTCTTTGGCAATTTTGAGAACCTTACGCACCTTGTCGAGAGGCATCTTGATTTGCTCCGCAAGCTCCTCTGGTGTTGGCTCTCGATTGTACTTTTGCTCAAGCTCTCGAGACGCACGGACGAGTTGGTTAATCGTCTCAATCATGTGTACGGGAATGCGAATTGTGCGGGCCTGATCGGCAATGGCACGGGTAATCGCCTGACGAATCCACCAAGTCGCATAAGTAGAAAACTTAAACCCCCTTCGATATTCAAATTTATCAACAGCCTTCATCAAACCAATATTTCCCTCCTGAATAAGATCCAGGAATTGAAGCCCACGGTTGGTGTACTTTTTGGCAATCGATACGACCAATCGCAAATTCGCCTCAATCAACTCAGCCTTGGCTTTTTCAGCTTGTACTTCACCGCTATGAAGGGCTTGATACGTTGTCCTTAAAGCCTCAATCGGCTGACCGATCTCTGACTCGATTTTTTGGAACCGTCTTCTGGCTTCATCGATTTCATCTATGATTGACTGAATCTTCTCAAAGCTCAAGCCTTTTGCCTTTTTCCTGAAGACGTGTTGCCGCTTGGGGGTCTTTTGCCATCTCGCTAAGAAGTCGGCGAAGTGTGGACTCGCCAAGCCCGTTGGCCCTTTGCAATGCACTTGCAATCATGCTTTCGTAGTGCTCGACCTTTCGCACGTATCTTTTAATAACGCCAACGATTCCATCGATCTGCTTTTTGTTTAAGCGTATCTGGCGAAGGATGGCCAGCTGGTCCATCCTAATTTGTTTGAGTTTCTGCTCGATTTCTTTACGGTTTCGTTCGGTGGCCTTTTTGAGCATTTCGCTCATTTTTTCGTACTTCTTTTCAAGCCGCTTGACCTCATCGATGAGCTTGATCACCTCATTCCGCCATTCTTCCTCTCTTTGTTCCTCTGTCTCTTCATCGTCGAGCACAGCGCTTTGATCAGCCTCGTCCCTCATTGCGTCTTCTTTGATAATATCCCAAACGCGGATTTTTCTTTTTTTGAGTTGCTCTCCAAGCGCAATGATCTCTTGAAGCCCAATGCGCGTGCTTAAAATTGTTTCAAAAACTTTGTTTTCACCCTCCTCGATCCGGCGCGCGATTTCAACTTCTCCCTCCCTGGTAAGAAGGGGCACCGTTCCCATTTTTCGCAAATAGAGCCTGACCGGGTCATTGGAGCGGGAGGAAATGGCCTCTTCCAGCCCAGCCAAATCCGACCCATCGA
>JANWYL010000048.1 GCA_025056955.1 Sandaracinaceae bacterium
CATCGATCTCTTTGTCTTCCATCAAGCCAACATGCGGATCAACCAGCTTGTGGCTCAGCAACTCGGAATCCCAGAAGAGAAGATGATTCACAACATTCATAAGTACGGCAACACCACTGCGGCCACAATTCCACTCCTTCTGTGGGAGGCCGTTGAAACAGGGCACCTTCAACCAGGCATGCGGGTGGCACTTTGTGCATTTGGCGCTGGATTCACGTGGGGCTCAGCCATTCTCGATTGGTAGGCCTTAGAGGAATAGGCTAGCGGCGAAATCGCAAAGTGGACTCATCGCTTTGTGGCTCTTGGGTCTTTTTTTGTGAAATGAAATTTTGCGTAGGTTGCTCCACCTCGGTTCTGAGCTTGCGTACCGCTGCGAGCATCTCCTGTACACTCGCATAGCGGGAACTTGGATCGCGTTCGAGTGCCTTGGAAATGACCGCCTCAACTTCTCGCGGTAGATTGGGGCAATGCACCCACAGTGGAGGAGGAGGCTCATTGAGAATGTGACGGCATATCTCATCGATCCCCTGACCATTGAAAGGACGAAGACCGGTCACCATTTCATAAAAAATGACCCCCATCGCCCATAAATCAACGCGATGATCACAAGCCCGCCCACGAATTTGTTCCGGCGCAAGGTAGAAAGGTGTCCCCCAAATCATTCCTGTTGAAGTGGAGAGGGTCTCCTCTATTGGGCTATGTGCGATCCCAAAGTCAAGTATTTTGGGGGTTATCTTTTTGCCCCTTTGATCAAGAAAAATGTTATCTGGCTTAAGGTCGCGATGAACAATCCCGCGGAGATGAGCTGCCGCAAGGCCCGAAAGCACCCCCTCGACAATGTCCAAAGATTCATTAAGAGGAAGGGGCCCATCAAGCTCAATCCGAGACGATAAGGTTTGACCCTCAAGCAACTCGAAAACAACAAATGGAATTTGCCCGTGAAGGACTCCGCAATCGTAAATTTCGACAATGTTCGGATGATTCAAGGAGCCCGTGATTCGCGCTTCACGCATCATGCGTGCGAAATGCTGTTCACTCAACAAAGGAACGTTTGGAAGTGTCTTGATTGCAACAGGCTTGGCCAATCGCAAATTTTCGGCACGATAAATTGCTCCCATTCCACCCCGACCAACAAGCTCCCGCACCAAGTACTTCCCTTCAATCACTTGGCCGATGAGACTCGATGCTGTCTGTAGGCTTTCTGCTTTGACTTGGTGTGGGATTTGTGGTGGAGGGACCTGTGCCTCGTTGGCTTGAGGAAAGCCGGCTTCTGGCCGGGGATCTGAAGTTTTTTTTCGCCTCCTCATTTCTACCGGCTTCCCCGTGATCGGGCAGATTTGCTCGCTCACCACGTGGGGCAACCCGCAATGGGCGCAGCGGACAAACCATTCACCGCTCATGCCTAGGCAAAAATTATGATACCAACCCGCCACTCATCGCAATACATTTGCCGGCGTGAGCTCCGTTCTTCCTCCAAACCAGACTGAGGAGATGTTTCAGCAATGGCCCCGATGGCGATTGCCTGTGCTGATCTATCTGATTTGTACCGGAGTCTACATGGTTGTTGCTGGTCCTCGCCTTCTGCGCCCCACAGCAGACAACCACTTCGTTCACCTTGCGATGAGCCTGATGCATTGGCAGCTAGGGGTAATCAACAACCATCCGCCGGGGCACAACGATTGGGCGTGTTTCGACGAATTGCACAAAACCACTTGCGCCCCCTCTGCATGGCCGCCGCCATGGGGCCGCGGGCCGAAGCCTCACGAAAAATGGTATGTTTCATTTCCTCCATTTCCTGCGTTGTTGATCTTGCCTGTCGTCTGGGTGTGGGGCACCGCGACCCTCGATGCACTCTTTTGGGTATTTTGGGCTGGGTTATCACCAACCATCCTCTTCATCTTGTTACGCACCCTTCGGGAGAAAGGTTACAGCCAACGCACCGTTGTCGATGATCTGATTCTCACCTTTTTATATGCCTTTGGCAGTGTTTACTTTTTCGTTGCTGTCCAGGGGAGTGTCTGGTTTGCCGCGAGTGTGCTCATCAGTGTCATGGTTCCTCTCCTGATGCTTGTATCTCTCGAAGGTGGTCATCCATGGATTTCTGGCTGTGTGGTTGGTGCAATGCTTCTCACCCGCCCAAATACCATTCCATTGGCACTGATTCCAATCTTAGAAATTTTGCAAGCTCACCCTTCACCAACCGCAACACCTTCAACATCCGCTCGTGGGGCCTTGCATCAACTTCTATTATGGCTTCGCACACGCAACTGGAAACAATCTGCGCCAAAGCTTTTGGCGTTCCTTATACCCTTGGGCATTTCGATGGGTGTGGCGATGGCCATCAACCATGCACGCTTTGAAAATCCATTTGAGTTTGGCCACCGCCACCTCATGATTCTTTGGAGAGCTCGCATCGAAAAGTGGGGGCTCTTTAACTACCACTACCTCTCAAAAAATCTGGCGGTGGCGCTCACTTCTCTCCCTTGGCTCACAACCAGAGAACCCCATATTATCATTTCGCGCCACGGTCTTGCCCTCTGGGTGACAACTCCAGCCCTACTGCTTTTGCTTTGGCCCAAGCGCCCTATTGATTTTCGAATGC
This sequence comes from Sandaracinaceae bacterium, assembly GCA_025056955.1. Taxonomy (GTDB): domain Bacteria; phylum Myxococcota_A; class Polyangia; order Polyangiales; family Sandaracinaceae; genus JANWYL01. The sequence goes on from JANWYL010000048.1 coordinate 2,603, forward strand.
ATACTTACATTTGGTCCTCTTGCATCGTTGCGCTCATCAACCTCCTCTACCAAAACACTGGCTGGATCCAATTCGGTTATCGCTTTGCGACGGACTACCTCACCATTTGGTTCACCCTTCTTGCACTTGGGCGACAAAACCTGCGCTCTTTCGGATTCCTAGGCGCAGCCGTTTTTGCAGTCGTTGTGAATACCTTCGGCGCCATCACCTTTGATCGGGCCTGGCAGTTTTATGATGATGATCCAACCCAGGAGCGGGTATTTCAACCCGACTAGCAATGATACCCAATCTTTGGGTATCGACTCCTCCGCTCAGGCTGGCTTCTGCTACCATTCCTGCTTGTGCCTGCTGATGTCCCATCAGAAGGGGCAATCCCACTGAACGGTCTTTTCGCCTTCCCTGCCATTGCACTGTTCATGCTGCTTGGTGGGGCCTTCTCTGCCCTGAGCGCTGCGATCTCTGAGCTTCCTGAAGAACGCTTGCTTGCCCTCCGCGAAGAAGGGGGAATGGATGGCGCCACTGCTGACCGATTGCTTCGGGAGCGCATTCTGATCCAGGCGCGGCTTCTCACTGGACGGGTGCTTTCTGTGGCAGGTGTTGCCGGACTCGCCGCCCACATTGCGAGCTGTGCCTTGACCCACCCTTTTGTGCTCGGGGCCGTTGGCATCTCCGCGATGCTCTACGCCATCTTTGCTGAATTCGTCTATATCCTAGTGCGCCGCCGCGCAGCAAAGTGGGGGCTGCGCCTCTTTCGTTGGCTCCGCCCCATCGAAGCCCTCGTTGTTCCCCTTGCATGGCCTCTTGTCATCGTTGCGCGTTACGCCGAACGCATGGGAAAGGCCCCCTCTATCCCTCCTCACATCGCAGAGCGGGAAGTTGAGCATCTTCTGGAAAAACGCGAAGAAGAAGGAACCTTGCCCCAAGATCAGGCAGAACTCCTCCTCAATGTCCTCGAATTCAAGGACACGACAGCCCGTGAAGTCATGGTGCCTCGCACCCTCATGGTGGCGATAGACATTTCTATGCCATTTGAAGATGTGGTCGATCGGGTCCTTGCCGAGGGGCACTCCCGCTACCCGGTTTACAGAGGGCAAATCGACTGCATCGAGGGAATCCTGCACGCCAAGGATCTCTTCAAAGCCTACCGCCAAGGCAAACGCAACCTCGAGCAAATCATGCGAAAAACCGTTCTTTTCGCACCAGAATCCCAAAAAATCAGCCAGCTGCTCCGCGAGATGCAAGCCCGCCGCCAGCATTTGGCGGTGGTGGTTGATGAGTTCGGGAGCACCCGCGGCATCGTGACCCTCGAAGACATCATCGAAGAAATCGTTGGTGAAATCCAGGATGAACACGATAGCGAAGAGTCACTCATCACTGAGGTTGCTCCTGGCCACTACCTCGTCGATGCGCGGCTTTCCATTCATGACTTCGAAGAGCTCACAAATATCCAACTGGACAAGGAAGGGATCCGAGCCGAGTCGTTGGGGGGGCTCGTTGTAGAAGAGCTTGGACGCTTGCCCAATCCGGGAGAAAAGCTTGTGATTGGAGATACCGAATTTGTGATTCGACAAGCCGACGGTAAAAGGGTGCAACGCCTTGAAATCATCCGACATGCTTTTAAGGCAGGGAACTCAATTGAGCTTGCCAAAGGCGAAAAGCAAGGGGCTTCGATTTTGACGGAAGGGACCACCCAGAGCAACCTCCGTCACCCATCGTTTGGACATCAACAAAGCGATGGCGCCTAAGGAGTTGACAAGTCAAAGAAAAGGCGCTCGTGCTCGCCTGGCCTAAGCTCTAGGTGCTTTCGATGTTCATTCCCATCGCGATCGATTAGCCGTAGCTCAAGCCGCCCTGCAGGTACCGCAACGTTGCCAATTGGCGTGGTCCCAAGCAAACGGGAGCCAAGGTACACCTTGGACCAAGGGCGGGTATTGAGCGATAGCGTCGCTTCACCAGCCATCGATGAAGGAGCTTGAGAAGGCTCATCGGGCTTCGCTGATCCCCTTGCCTGTTCTTTTGCGTGATGTCGATGGCGAGTGGGAGGCACCTCCGGGCGATTTCCCCCCCTGCTTTCTTGCTCGGTTTCTTTGACAAGCACTGCCCGCAACACGGTTCGTTCACCAGGACGCACATCAACCGAAGTCACAAAAGGCAAATATCCGCTTTCCTCAACACGCACAATATGTCGACCTGGTGGGGCATCTTTCCACTCGAAAGGGCTTGGTCCTCCTGTACTTGCGCCGTCGATCCACACCTTGGCTCCAGGTGGTTCGCTTTCAACAAGCATGGAGCCAGTCACCTGCCCCACTTTTGGAGCCGAAGTGGCCCCTCTGTTTTCATGAGGCTCTGGCAAGCTCCAAGCATGCCTCAAAGCAACCATGCCCCCAACAACTCCAAGCGCCAGGATCACAACTCCGGCCACCGCCACCGACGCTTTCCACTTGGCCCCCTCTTTTGAATGAGGAGAAATCGAAGCCTTGGGCACCAAGGCAGAAGAAGTCGCTCTAGGCTCAGCAGTGTTTGGTTGGGAGGTGCTTTTGCTTGAGGCAAGCGCCTCTGCGCCAGCCCCCCCCCCAATATCGGTTTCAAGCTTTGGGCCGCTTCTGCTTTCTTCCGTGAAAAGCTCCCGCATTGTTTTTGCAATCCGGGCCCCCGGCACCACTTCTCCCATGCGCAAAAGCTCTTCTTCCAAAGCAAGGTGCATCTCGCCAGCCGACGCAAAGCGGTCTTCAACCCTTTTTGCAAGGGCGCGATGAACAATCGCTTCAAGCTCAGGAGAAATGTCGGGCCTCAATTCACGAAGCGGCAAGGGCTCTTCGTAAACAATTGCGCGCATGGTGTCGAATTCACTGGACCTGCGGAAAGGGTTTGTCCCCTCAATCATCTCGTAGAGGCAAATCCCCAAAGCAAACACATCAGCCCGACCATCTACGGACTCCCCCAAGCATTGCTCTGGAGCCATGTATGCAAACTTGCCCTTGATCACGCCAGCTTCCGTGCGGTTCGAATGGATCGATGCCTTGGCAATCCCGAAGTCGAGAAGTTTGACCACCCCATCAAAGCCAATCATGATGTTATGGGGGCTTACATCGCGGTGCACAATACCTAGGGGTGTTCCTGTGAGGGGATCAATCGCATGGTGAGCAGCATCGAGGGCATCTGCCACGTGCGAGGCGACTTTTACGGCAATTGCAACATCCATCCCCCCCATGCTCCGTGCCCGCCGAATGATCTTAGAAAGGGGCATGCCATTCACCCACTCCATCACCAAATAGGGGGTATTTCCATCCATCCCGAAAGCATAAACGTGGCAGATATTCGGGTGTTGGAGATGCATCGCCAGGCGCGCTTCGTCCTGAAACATCCCAACAAAACGTGGATCTGCAGCAACGTGTGTCAGGACCCGCTTGATCACCACAAGCCGAGGGCTCGCTTCTGGGCCGCTCTCACGAGCAAGAAAAATCTCGGCCATCCCCCCAAAAGCCAAGCGCCCCAAAAGCTCATAATTCCCGATCTGCCCAACCTTTGGAGCCCGCATGAGCAGGGTGATGCCTGCTCGACTCACACGCTCATCATGACCAAGCAACCCAAGCCCCGACGAAGACGCACCTGATGAAGATGCTTGACGCTCCCCTGTGACCAAAGGCCCCTGTTCCTCGGCCAAGCTTTTTTTCAGCGCGTCCTTCGCATTTTCTCGTCCTGGACGATTTGAAAGAGAGTGCATTGGCACTGGTCACAACTCCAAAGCCACAAAAATCAATATCGTCGGTACATTTTACCCTGCTTCCCAAAAAAGGCAGCCCTCCCTTCAACTCTCACACGAAACTGCACATCACCATGAAAAACCAGATCGCTCATCCATCACATGATCACCCGATTGAGCACGCAATCGAAAGTCCCTCATTTTCCCTCGTCCCACATCACGCATGCTGGTATGAAGGGGCTAGTATGAAAAGTATGAAAAGAATGAAACGTCGACTGATCGCCTCGTCATCAATTTGCGTGTTCGTTTTCACTTTGCTTGGAGGCTGTGGCGGGCCAAGTCCCTCTCCAACAGATGGAGGCTCCTCAGATGCCCTCCCGCGCTCTGACGGTGCTCCCCCAACCAACCCTTATCTCCTTCCCTGCGAACACATCAATTCTTTGCACTGCCTCGCGCCGTGGCCATCAGACCGCTACACCGTTTCAGACCCATCAACAGCAACCGGAAAGCGGATTGCTTTGCCTTCCGAAGCCATGCCAACCAACCGGGAAGGCACCCCTGTTGATCCTTCCCAGTGGAACTGGATGGATGGTTTTAGCCCTGCCACTTCAATCGTCACAGTGGTGCGTGGTCCGATTGATAAAAGCATTCTTCCCAACGAAACCCGAATCGGAGACTCCATCTCGCCCCAGTCACCAACCCTCCTTTTTGAAGTGAGGGGAAGCACGTTGCAACCAGTTGCACACTATGCCGAGGTGGATGAATGGCCGGCAGTTGAACAAGATCGCCTCCCTCTCTACATTCGCCCTGCCGCACGCCTTCGCGAACGCACCCGTTACATCGTCGCAATCCGAGGCCTCAAGCGAGCGGATGGTACACCCATCGAACCCTCCCCCTATTTCCGGGCCATAAGGGATCGAACCCCCTTACCAGAAGCTCCAGACATTGAAATGCGCCGCACCCATTTTGAGCAAAACATCTTCCCCTTGCTAAGTGCAACCGGTGTGGAGCGGGCAACGCTGATAGAAGCATGGGATTTTACAACGGGAAGCAACGAACGGATCTATCGCGACATGCTCACCATTCGAGACGAGGGTTTGCGCATTTTGGATATGCCCGGCAACTGCCGCATCACTGTCACCCAGGTTGAAGAAGATCCAGAGCCCAACCTCTGGCGGCGGGTGCACGGGAGCATCCGCACCCCACTCTTTCTGAATTCGACCGATCCAGCAGCGGCATCACCAACCCCATTTGAAGCAGCCCGGATCCGCCGAAACAACGATGGACGTCCCGTGCAAAACTCCGAGACTCCTTTTGCTGAAGTCCCCTTTGTCGCTTCAATACCCAAAAGCGTTGAGCGCATGGTGCGGGAAGGTGGTGCTCCCGCTCGCCTTCTCGTTTATGGTCATGGTTTGTTTGGGAGTCGTGGTGAAACCCACTCCGAGTGGTTCAGGCGAACCATCGAAGAACTCAAAATGGTTGGGATTGCTGTCGATTGGTGGGGCATGTCAGAAAACGACCTTGCCAGGGTTTTGCGTTCGCTTAGGGATTTTTCAAGCTTTATCGCAACACCTGAGCGACTCCAACAAGGGTTACTCAATTTCATGGTGCTTACCCGCTCTTTCATCCGTTATGGGCAGGGCCGTTGCGAGCTCAATTCAATGACATCAATTGCCCAACCATTTCATGTCGCACCAGGTGGTGGTGGAGATCCTCGGCTGGTGTTCAACCCAGAAGAGCGATACTACTACGGAAACAGCCAAGGGGGGATTATGGGCCTTTCGCTGGCTGGCCTTTCAGTTGATATCGTCCGATTTGTGAGTGGAGTTGGAGGAATCGCTTACTCCACGATCATTTCAAGATCAACAAACTGGGGGTACTTTGGAAATGTGTTGGGCATAAGCTATCCAGCCTACGTCGATCGCGCAATCATGTTGGTGATGTCACAAACGATGTGGGACCTGGCCGAGCCTGCAACCTATGCACCCTTCATTCACACCCCAACGCTCCCATGTACCCTTGATGCAACCACCTGCCCAGATGGGCGCACTCCACACCACCACGTGCTTCTCATGGTTGGTCAAGACGACGCGCAAGTCCCGACCATTTCAGCAGATACAGCAGCTCGTACGATTGGTGATGTTCCTGTTCTTTTGCCTGCACCATATGTGCCATATGGCCTTCCAACCACGATGGGAAGCAACGACACCATGAAGGTGCGCGATGCAATGGCGATCTTCACCTTCCCAGGAAGCCGCATGCTTCCTCCAGGAACCCGGGATCCGATGGGTGACACCCCATCACATGAGGGGGTGCGACGCGCTGCCTCTGCACTTCGAATGATGGATCTCTTTTGGAGAGAGGATGGGGCCGTATACCATACATGCGATGGCGTCTGCGACCCAGAATGATGGAAGGGATGAACGCCTCCGACCTATTTCACCCAGTTGATCGATGATTTGGTGATGCCCCCCAACCTTTGCTAGGATGGCTTGAGTTCTGCCATCGTTGAGGGTGGTTGTTCTGGCTCGAGTTCCTTGTGTTCTCGGCGGTTGATATCCCTAAGGATTGCCCGTGCAACTTCGGTTGGAAGTTCCCCTTTGGACTCCAGCTCCTGAATGAGTGCCCGCTCGCTCTCAAAAAGCTTCCTTCTGGCCTGAGCGAATTCCTTGGCCTTGATCTCCTTCACCGCTCCTTGAAGCTCTGCCAACTGCTCTTCAAGCTCTGCCTGCCTTCCAGCCAGCTCTGAACGAAGCAATTCAAAGGTCTCTTCGTCGATTTCACCTTGGCTTCGCCACCGATCGAGTTCAAAAAATGCAGCGCGCACTGCCCTAAGCTGTGCCTTAAGCCGCAGGTAGTAAAGGTAGTTTTCACCCTTGCCAACAACCCCTGCCCACCGCAAAAGAGGCGTCATCGTTGTGCCTTGCACCAAAATCGAAAAAAGCACAACGCCATAGGTGAGATCAAGCACGAGATCTCGGTGGGCGAAAGAGAGAGGAAGGCTTAGCGCTAGCACCATGGACAGACTCCCTCGAAGCCCCCCCCACGTCAAAACGGCCGTCCACCTCAGCTCAAAGCGCTCTTTCGTTTTTCTGAGCAAGCGTTCGATGCCAATCACCACAAGGGCACGAGCGAGGGTTAAAGAAATCCAGGCGACAAAAATCGGAAAGGTGTGACCAACCATGCGCATGAGGTCGATTTCTTTCCCGAGAAGCAAAAACACAAAACCATTGGTTGCAAAAACCGCATACTCCCAAAAACTGCTTACAGCAATCCGGTTGCTTGGTGTCATCCCATAGCGAGCACCGACGTTTCCACACGCCATTCCTGAGGCAACCACGGCCAAAACAGGCGAGGCATGAAGAAAAGCAGCAAGGATATAACTCCCAAATGCGGCAATTGTGGTCAGCATGATCTCGATGAGGTGATCATCAACAAGTGTGGTAACCCAGCTTGTAAACAGACCAATCGCTGCGCCAGCAGCGATCGCAACAACGATTTCCCATAGCAAAAACCGAGCGATCCAGATAGGTGTCACCTTTTCTGTCTCTGGGCTAAGACCAAGAAGTGCAACCATCACCGTGAATGCCACAACGCCAACTGCATCGTTGAGCAAAGACTCACCCTCCATAATCACCCCAAGCCGCTTAGGCACCCCCAGCTCCTTGAAAAGGGCAATCACACTGACTGGATCAGTCGCCGCAAGCATGGAAGAGAAAAGGAGGGCCACCCCAAATGGAACGTTAACGTCAGCCAATGGCTCGAGGATGTAGGCAAAAAGAGCACCAAGGCCTATTCCAAGGGCCACTCCTGGCACGGCCAGCAAAAGGATCGCCCGAAGATTGGCTCGGAATTTGGCCCAGCTCAGGTGAAAAGCAGCCTCGAATAAAAGGATGGGCAAAAAAAGGTTAAAGAGCAGCTCAGGCGTCAACCGCACCGCTTGGAGGTCAATCGGTGTGAGCTCTTTGGGCAAGGTGCCGAGTGCCAAACCAGCACCAACAAGGGCAACGGTATACGGCCACCTCATGCGCCGAGCGAGAAGTGCCACCAACCCCGCAACCACAAGCAGAGCAAAAAAGGTGACTTCGATTGCCATGGCAAATTCAGGAGATCACCAAAGGAAAGCAGACGAGCGAGGAATTACAACCATTTGAAGGTGCAGGCAACACCAAGCGCATCAACCTGCAACCATGCACCCCTTGCGGTTGAAGTGAGCACCATGGATGGAGCTGCAGTGAGTCATTCCGCCGATTTTTGCCAGCTTTCACCAAGCCTCTCCGTCTGGACAATCCCTTCAAAAAGGGGATGCACCTTCTTCGAATCGGGCTACGATACCCCCCCATGGTGCACCCCTGGCATGATCTTCCAAACCCTGAGCATGAAATCGAAAGGGCTTTTCACGTCGTGATCGAAATTCCCAAAGGTTCGAAAGTCAAGTACGAGCTCGACAAACCCTCTGGATTGCTTCGCGTCGATCGCATCCTCTACAGCGCCGTTCACTATCCAGCCAACTATGGCTTTTTGCCCCGCACTTATTGCGTTGACGGCGATCCTTTGGACGTCCTCGTCCTTGGCAACGAAGCAGTGGCCCCGCTCTCCATCATGAGGGCTCGAGCCATTGGGCTCATGCGAATGGTTGATAGCGGAAAAGAGGACGACAAAATCATCGCAGTTCACGTGGACGATCCAGCGTACTCAGATTACCGAGACATTTCACAAATCCCCAAGCATACGTGGAGAGAAATTCAACGCTTTTTTGAAGACTACAAGGTGCTTGAACAGAAGACAGTCACAGTAGACGCTGTCTTCGGCACAGAAGAAGCCCTTCGCGTCATTCGAGAAGCGATTCGCTTCTACCAAGAGGAAGAAAAGCGCCTGCGAGGCTGGCTTAGTTGAGTTCCTCGAGGTTTTGGAGATCCTGAGAGGCTGCATCGACGATGCGCTCGGCCAAGGAGCGGATGAGGACATCGTTTTCCCCTTCAACCATGACACGCAACTTGGGTTCAGTGCCGCTCCAGCGGACAAGCACCCGCCCCTTTTGACCAAGTGCGGCTTGGGCCTGGGCAATTGCGCGTTGCGTGTTTGGCATCTCCTCAAGCGCTTTTCGCTTGCGAAAAGAGGGGTTGAGCAAAACCTGAGGTACCCGAGTCATCGCCTGTTTGGCAAGCTCAGAGAGGGGACGCGCTTCTCGTATGACCACATTGAGAAGCTGAAGAGCGGCGATAAGCCCATCACCTGTGGATGAATGGTCGAGGAAAATCAAGTGCCCCGATTGCTCACCGCCAAAGTTATAGCCGTTTTTGCGCATTTCCTCAACCACGTAGCGATCGCCCACAGGTGTTCGGACCAGGTGTCCGCCCACTTCCTCGAGGGCTCTCTCAAGGCCCAAGTTCGACATGACTGTCGCCACCAGCGTGCCCTTTTTGAGGCGGCCCTCTCGGATCATGCGCTTGGCGCAAAGCGCCATCACCGCATCCCCATCAACCTCATTTCCCTTCTCGTCGATGACAATCACCCGATCGCCGTCGCCATCGAGAGCAATTCCGATATCGGCGCGGCGTCTCAAGACTTCTGCAGCACAAGCCCCAGGATGAACAGCGCCACAGCGGTCGTTGATGTTGCGACCGTCGGGCTCCACGCCAATCGGGTACACCTCGGCTCCAAGTTCTTCAAAAACGGCTGGCGCAACACGGTATGCCGCACCGTTTGCGGCATCGACCACAATGCGCAGCCCCTCAAGGCTCAGTTCTGATGGAAAAGTCTGTTTGACGAAGGCAAGGTAACGCCCCCGTGCATCGTCAAGCCGCTCGGCGCTGCCGACGTCACCACCGGTCGGGCGCTCGCGGTCGATGAGATCGCTCTCCACGAGGCTTTCAATTTCAGCTTCCGCTTCGTCCGGAAGTTTGAAACCGTCTCGTCCGAAAATTTTTATGCCATTGTCGAAAAAGGGATTGTGGCTTGCACTGATGACGACTCCAGCGTCGGCGCGCATCGATGTGGTGAGATGCGCAATCGCAGGAGTGGGAAGGGGACCACTGAGCATGACGTGCCCGCCCCAAGTGCAAATTCCAGCAGACAAAGCAGTCTCAAAAAGGTAGCCCGAAAGGCGGGTGTCTTTGCCCACAACGATGCGAGGGACATGCTTGACTTGGCTTCGCAGCTTGTACACGAGGGCGGCTCCAATTCGAAAAGCGATTTCTGGGGTCATCGGTTCCGTATTGGCCAAACCCCTCACTCCATCGGTGCCAAATAACTTGCGCCGCATTTCGCCATTTTTATTTAGCATGTCCTTATGGCAAAGAGGGCGATTGGATTGCTGCTCGTCTCTTTCCACTTGTTTGGATTCGGATGCGGGGGAAGCACGGCAATTTCAAATCCTGCCCACGACGCCATCCCTCCTAAACCAAACTCCTACCTCCCCGAACAAGCAGCTTTTTTTTTGGCGATTGACTTCCAGGGCCTGAGGGCAACGCGCCTTGCCGCACCACTTGATGAGCTTCTCCGCACAAGCCCAATGTGGAAACGCCTTGCAGGTGAATTGCCCTTTAAACCCATTCAGGAACTTGATAGCCTCGCCATTGCTGGAGAAAGCCCCTACGGCCCCCGCTACTGGCTCGTCGCCTATCACCAAAAGGGAGACACCCTTCCGCGCGTCCCTCTTGAAAATTTGGCTCATGCGACAAATCGAACGCTCGAATGGAGCGATTTGGGTGGAATTCAGAGCACGACATTGCCCATGGATTGGGAGGTGGCCCATACCCTTCTCATCACAGCACCCGACGAGTTCTTGATCGTTCCAAAAGAAGAGTCCGCCTCAATCGCCGAGCATGCCCGCGCGGTTGCAAGCCATCGCGCGCGCACTAGCGCTTTCCGTGATCCTGCCCTTGACCTCCTTAGAGACAAGATTCTGACTTTGAGGATGGAAGGGGGATGGCCAGAGCGGCCAGGATGGCCCCCTTCGCCCGAATCCTACACCCTCACCATTGTGCGCTTGCCCTCTTCTCACACCATGTTTGGCTTTAGCATTGACGCACGCTTTGCTACAGAAGCCAAAGCCCAAGCTGCAGCCCATCAGATCGCCGCAACACTAAAAAGCCATGCCGATGATTTTCTCATCCGCAGCGCAGGCCTCGATCGTGTGCTTCGAAACCTTGAGATCAAAGCAAGCGGAAGCGCTTTGGAAATCCATGGAGATCTGAGCGAAGAAGAAGCCTTGCGCCTGATTGGAGCTTTTCAGCTCCTTCAGTCCTTTGGTGGTTCTTAGAAGTCTTCAAAGCGCAGCCGCAAAAGCCATTCAATCAAGACGAGTTCACGGTTTGCATTTGCCGCAATTGCATCAATGGCGCGCAAAAGCCCAAGCCCCCCTTCAGTGGATTGCGCAAGCGAAAGGCTTTTTGCCGCCTCAAGCACTTCCGGCCAAGCCGAAAGCGCAGCCTTTGCTCCCTTGGCACCAAGCTGAAAGTGCAGAAGGTCAGCAAAAAAAAGCACCAAGGCTTCAAGCGTTTCGTTGATTTCACCATCTCGGGCAAGCCCTTCCGCAAGATGAAGAAGAGCGCTTTGTCCTTCATCGGAAATGGCTGTAACCAACTGATGAAAAAGGCGGACCATCGACTCGAGGCGGCTTTGCCCTTCCTTTGTGGAAGCAGCCCAAAACAAAGCCCGATCGGCCCGCCCTTCCGCCAATCGACAAAGCGGTAGGTGAAGATGCTCGGGAACGCCAGATCGCTTGAGGATTTCCAAAATGGAAGCCTCACTCAAAGGTGAAAAACGCACTCTCAAGCAGCGTGAGCGGATCGTTGAAAGCAAACGTTCTGGACGAGAAGAAATCAAAACGAAGTGAAGGTTTGAAGGAGGCTCTTCAAGGGTTTTAAGAAGTGCATTTGCTCCTTCAGGATGGAAAGGAGGAAATGAAATCTCCGCATCTGGGAAAATCACAAAAGCAGCTTTTGACTCAAAAGGAGCGTGATGCACAAAGGGAATGACCTGCTCGCGAATCACCGAAACCTGGAGATTGCGGTTGCCTTCGGCACGCGGGCCTAACACAAGCACGTCGGGGTGATTGCCCTTTTGAATTCGCTCTAGCTGCATCTGGGGGCTGCGCTGCTCAGAGGCAGTCATGCAAGCCGCCAGAGCAAACGCTGCCTTTTGTTTGCCAACCCCACTTGGCCCTTCGAAAAGATAGGCCGAGGCCACCTTTCCTTGCTCCACCGCCCGACGCAATATCCGAATCGCTCGCTCCTGCCCAACAATCTCGCCAAAGACCTCGCCTTCCCTCATTCTCTTTCAGCCCTTGCAAGAAGACTTCTGGCCATCTTTTCGACCGCGTTCAAAAGTTCGTCTTCGTCGATGGATTGTGGGTCCACATAGTGCTGCATGGCCAATCCATCAAGCAAAGCCACGAGCAAACGCGGAACGAATTCTCCTGGAACGAGCAAGCGAAAACCTTTCGATTGAAGATGAGGCAATAAGGTCTGCACCACTTGCTGGGCAGCAAAACGAAAATAGGCTGCAATTGGTGGCATCAGGCT
>JANWYL010000049.1 GCA_025056955.1 Sandaracinaceae bacterium
CTTTTCTTCCTCTCTTTTTTCTCTGCTTTGTGTAATCGGTTGTTTCACAAGGACTCTCGAAAAGGTGCCAAGATCAATCCCTTGTGGCGATGGACCGAGAAGCCGAGGACCATCGCTGTATGCACCCATTTCACCCATAAGATAGGTGCGATGTTCAACGTAGCCACCTTGGCGAGTGAGGGGTTGTGAAGCCACCACAAAGGCCCGTGCCATGGCCTCGACAGATTGAAAGCGCTCCTCACGTTTTCTTGCCATCGCGCAAAGCACGACAGACTCGAGCTCCGGGGAGATATCAGGGCGAAAAGTGCGCAATGGTGTGACTTTGCCATCAAGGATGGCCACGACGAGATCGATCAAGGTGTTTGCAGAGAAAGGAGGCCTTGCCGCAAGGGCTTCGTAGAGAATCACCCCGAGCGCATAAACGTCAACCCTTGCATCGATAGGCTCTGCGTTGAGTTGCTCAGGTGCAATGTAGCGAGGTGTCCCAAGGATCTCTCCGGTTTCTGTCAGGGTCTTTGCAGAAAGCACCTTGGAAATCCCAAAGTCGAGTATCTTGATGCGTGTGTGCTGAGTAGGGTGATCGGGAAGGAGAAAGATATTTTCTGGCTTGAGGTCTCGGTGAATCACCCCATGCGAGTGAGCAAGGGAAAGGGCTGATGCTGCCTCTGTCACAATTGGCACGAGCTCATGCACCCCCATCTGACCACGTTGCATCCTCTCTCTGAGGGTTCTGCCTCGAAGCAACTCCATGACAAGATAGATTCGGCCATCTTCTTCACCCACTGACTCCACGGCAACGAGTGCTGGGTGACGCAGGGATCTCAATATTTCACCTTCTCGACGAAGCCTCGCAATTGCCTCATCCAAGCGAGCAAGATCTGCTCTCAAAATTTTGATTGCAACAACTCGGTTCGAGAGGAGATCAGTGGCCCTATAGACTTGCGCGATTGCCCCTTCACCAATGAGCTCTTCGATGCGATAACGCTGCGAGAGCAATGTGCCGATGGAAAGTGAAAGATGGCTCGGGAACATTCGGAATATTATCTTCAAATGAAAGTACCCTTACGTCAACCATCTAACCCATCCCAATCGGCCGTTGCAAACACTAATCTGCTGATCTGCGCTCAACATCTCACCATCCTCTCCTGAGCCTTCCACCGAGGTGAGGGGCGTGAAGAGCAAGGATGGGGTCATCGTTGATGGCAATCACCACGGCGTTTTTGAGCTCATCGATGCTCCGAATCCCGGATGCAAACATGAGAATGCGCATCTCTTCGATCAAGGCTTCTAAAAAGTGCACTGCTGCCTCTTCGCTTTCAACAACCCTTTCAAGCACAGGGGCAGCGAGGGCCACTGCATCGGCTCCTAGGGCAATTGCAATCGCCGCATCGATGCCATTCCGAATTCCACCCGAGGCGATCACCAAACGATCCTTGAAAAAGGTGCGTGCGATCACCGTTGAGTCTGGTGTCGGTACACCATAACCAGAAAGACGCTCTCCAACTTCACGACGGGTGCTTCCTTCTGGGCATCTTTTGCTTTCGACACGGGCCCAAGAAGTTCCACCAACCCCAGCCACCTCAACTCCGGCAATCGGAAGAGCAACCAACTTAGAAAGCGTTCTTCTCGATAACCCTGCACCGCACTCCTTGATGATGACTGGGACTGGAGAGGCATTCACCAACTCTTTGAGTTTTGGAAGAAGATTTGCAAAGCAGGTGTCACCCTCTGGTTGGATCGCTTCCTGAAGTGGGTTAAGATGAACGTTGAGCGCATCGATATGCAAATGCTCCAATGCCTCAAACACCCGATCAATGCTGATGCCCCGGTTGAGCTGAACAGCACCGATGTTTCCAAAAAGCAGGGGAAGCTCTGGGTGTTCCCCTCTCACATCGTAGGTCCATGTCAGGGATGGATCCTCGACCATTACCCGTTGGCTGCCTAGGGCAAGGCCAAGCCCCAACCTTGATGCAACCCTTGCGAGGGTTTGGTTGATGCGTCCTGCAAAAGGTGTCCCTCCAGTCATTGCACCGATCAGGATGGGTGCACGCAACCTTTTGCCGAAAAGCTGAATTGAAGGGTCGACCTCATCGAGGTTGATCTCCGGCAATGCATCGTACTCAAGAGCAAAGCGGCCAAAGCCCAAAGAGAGCCCAGAAAAAGCCACGTTTTCTCGGAGAACAAGAGCGAGGTGCTCGTCCTTTCGAGAGGCAGTCGGGAGGGGGGAGGGGTTTTGGAGTGTGTCAGACATAGGCACCTTGTCGGATCTCGGCTATTGTTTTGCTCATGATTCCTGTCCCTCCTCCACGCAATGAAGTTGTCCTCAACTACGGACCAGGCAGTCCAGAGCGCAAACAGTTGCAGGAAGCCTTGCGGACGATGGCCTCTGAGAAGATCGAAATTCCCGCATGGATTGACGGCCACATGGTCCGGACTGGCCGCATCATGCGTGTTGTCATGCCTCACAGGCACCGGCATGTGCTCGCAGAGGCCCATGAAGCTGGAAGCCAGGAAGTTACAGCTGCAATCGAAGGTGCTTTGCGTGTCGCCAAAGAGTGGGCCCAAACTCCTTTCGAGAGTCGCGCTGCCATCTTTCTCCGCGCTGCTGAGCTTTTGACTGGCCCGTATCGCGCCCGCATCGCTGCTGCTTGCATGCTTGGGCAGAGCAAAACGCCTCATCAGGCCGAAATCGATGCGATTTGCGAGCTGGCCGATTTTTTCCGGTTTAATGTCTATTTTCTCAGGCGCCTCTACGACGAGCAGCCCATCTCGCCAGCAGGGCAGTGGAATCGCCTGGATCTGCGCCCCCTTGAAGGTTTTGTCTTCGCCGTAACCCCCTTCAATTTTCTGTCGATTGCCTTGAACCTTCCCACCGCTCCCTTGCTGTGTGGCAATGTGGTGCTTTGGAAGCCAGCGACTGCAAGTTTGCTTGGTTGCTGGCATGTTCTATCGATTTTGCGCGAAGCGGGGCTTCCTGAGGGCGTGCTCCAAATGCTCCCTGGCCATGGCCCAGAACAAGCTCAGGTTGCCCTTGCAAGCCCACACCTTGCGGGGATTCACTTTACCGGCTCCACCGCCACCTTCCGAACCCTGTGGAAGGGGGTGGCTGAGCACATCGAGCGCTATCGCACTTTCCCGCGTCTTGTTGGAGAGACAGGCGGAAAAGATTTCATCGTGGTTCATCCAAGCGCTCAACCCGATGCCGTTGCCACGGCGATCATCCGGGGCGCCTTTGAATACCAAGGCCAAAAGTGCTCCGCTGCGTCGAGAATTTACGTTCCTCGATCCCTATGGAGCGCGATCAGGGATCGGACGATTGCCGATATGCGAAGCCTCAAGATGGGCGACGTCGCAGACTGGGAAACTTTCATTGGCGCAGTGATTGACGCTCGGGCCTTTGCAAAGATCAAGGGCTATATCGATCTTGCCCGCGCAAGCGCTCGAATCCTACAAGGCGGCCATGCCGATGATTCAGAAGGCTACTTCATCGAACCCACTCTCGTTGAAGTCGAAGATCCCTTCCATCCTCTGATGCAGGAAGAGATCTTTGGTCCAATCGCTTCTGTTTTTGTCTACGAGGATGAAAAATGGGCAGAGATCCTCGAGATTGCTGATCGCACATCGCCATATGGGCTTACTGGATCGATTTTCGCCAATGATCGCAAAGCCATCAGCCAAGCACTGGAGGTGCTTCGACAAGCCGCAGGAAATATTTACATCAACGACAAGCCCACTGGGGCAGTGGTCGGGCAACAGCCCTTTGGAGGTGGTCGGGCAAGCGGCACCAATGACAAAGCTGGCTCGCTTTATCACCTCATCCGCTGGCTTAGCCCTCGGGCCATCAAAGAAACCTTCGTTCCGCCAACCGACTACCGCTATCCCTACATGGCCAGAGATGAGTGATGGCCAGAGGCGAATGACTGTTGCCCCAAGTGGAGAAGCTTTTGCGCTATGCTCAGCCGATGAAAGCAAAACGAGTCGGGATCCTCACCGGAGGTGGTGACTGCCCTGGGTTGAACGCAGTGATTCGGGCAGCGGTGATTGTCGGGATTGAAAAACACGGAATGGAGTTTTTGGGAATCGAAGATGCGATGAATGGCCTTTTGGACCTGAACTACAGGAGGCCTCGCGGCAACCGCTGGCTCAGCGTCGAAGAAGTCAAGCCGATCATCTCCAAAGGTGGCACAATCCTTGGCACATCCAACCGAAACGACCCCTTTCGATATGTTGTGCGAAACGAAGAGGGGAAAGCCGTAGAAATCGATGTTTCGGACCGTGTTCTTGAGAACCTTCGCCAGCTTGGGCTTGAGGGGCTCATCTCAATTGGAGGAGATGGTTCAATGCGAATCGCCGCGCGTTTCATGCGCAAGGGCTTGCAGATCGTGGGTGTCCCCAAAACGATCGATAACGATATCGGCGGGACCGATCAGAGTTTCGGATTTGATACTGCTGTGAACATTGCCGTTTCTGCAATCGATCGCTTGAGGGACACTGCAGAAAGCCACGATCGGGTGATGCTGGTCGAAGTGATGGGAAGGGATACAGGATGGATTGCTCTCCATGCGGGTCTTGCAGGAGGAGCTGATGCCATCGTCATCCCCGAGATCCCCTACCACATCGAAAGCCTTGCCCAATCGATTCGCGAGCTCTACAAAAAAGGCCAATCGCACGCCATCGTTGTGGTTAGCGAAGGGGCCAAAGAACGGGGAGGCGAGGCCAGCGTGATCGAGGAAGTGCCAGGGGGCATGTTGAGGCTGGGTGGAGCGGCGGAACGCATGGCCCAAAAGCTGCGTCAACTGCTTGACGCCGATGTGCGGGTTGCTGTGCTTGGCCACATCCAGAGAGGGGGAAGCCCTTCGGCCTTCGATCGCGTGCTTGCCACCCGCTTTGGCCATGCAGCAGCAGAACTCGTTGCCCGCGGGCAGTGGGGGCGGATGGTGGCCCTAAGAAATGGAAGCATTGTTGATATTCCCCTCGAAGAGGCCGCTCAGTCGCGCAAACGACTTGATCCGATGCACCCACTGATTCTCACCGCTCGCGCTTTGGGGATTGCATTTGGCGATGAGTCCATTCGTGGTTGAAAATTGGCATTCTTTCGATTTCAAGTGGGCTTTTCTTCGTTTGAAATGCAGTTGTTTCGAAGATATCAAAAGCCAAGGAGCGATGTGATCCAATTGCCAACATTTTTGGCTGAGAACTTCGAAATGGTGGAAAAGGTGGCTTTCTCCGCTTAAGAATTGCGCGGAAAGCGGATGGCAGGGCGAGCGGTGAATGTTATTGCTTGAAGAATTCTCAAAGAGAGGTCAAAACGATACCGCAGTTGGTTTACACTTTTGTGTGGAGGGAAAGATGGAGCCTTTACCGATTGCGCAAGAGGTGCGGCACCTTCGGCCGCCTGTTGATTCTTCAGCATTGATGCACCGTCAGCTTCTCGAGGGGGATTTTTGGCGCCGGATCCCAGCCTATGCGAATGTGTCGGAGGAGGAGTTTCTCGATCATCGTTGGCAAATGAAGAACACGATTACAAAAATCGAAAAGCTTCTTCATGCCCTCGAGGGCTTGGTTTCGCCCGCCTTCATCGCCGATGCGCAAGCGGGGTTTAAGAGGGCGCCAATGGCAGTCCGCGTGTCTCCCTACTTGCTTGCACTGATCGATTGGAAGAACCCCTACGAAGATCCCCTGCGGCGCCAATTCATTCCTCTTGCAAGCACCGCTTTGCCTGATCACCCAAAGCTTCGCTACGACTCCCTTAACGAACAAGCTGATGCTCCTGTTCCTGGCTTGACCCACCGGTATCCAGACAAGGCCCTCTTTCTCGCCCTTGATACATGTCCTGTCTACTGCCGCTTCTGCACAAGAAGCTATGCCGTGGGCCCAGACACTGATCAGGCCGAGCTCGAGAAATTAAGCCTCAAGGCCAACAAAGAACGTTGGGAACTGATTTTCCGCTACATTGCATCCCGCCCAGAGCTTGAGGACATTGTCATCTCTGGGGGAGACGTTTACAACCTGAGGGCTGACCAGATCAGCGAGATCGGTAACCGATTGCTCGATATCCCACACGTGCGCCGCATGCGCTTTGCCACAAAAGGGCTTGCGGTGATGCCTCAGCGCATTCTCACTGACGATGAGTGGTTTCAGGCCTTGATTCAGGTGGTGCAGCGTGGGCGCAAGATGTCGAAAGATGTGGTGGTGCACACCCATTTCAATCACCCAAACGAGATCACCATGCTCACCAAGCGAGCGCTCGATCGCCTGCACGGTGAGGGGGTTGTGGTGCGCAACCAAACTGTGCTCCAGCGTGGGGTGAATGACAGCTTTGAGGTGATGCACCTTTTGATCAAGCGCTTGGGTTATGTGAATGTTCAGCCCTACTATGTGTATGTTCATGACATGGTGAAGGGGGTGGAGGACCTGCGCACGACGGTTGATACCGCAATTGTTCTTGAGAAAGCGATTCGGGGCACAACTGCGGGTTTCAATACCCCTGCTTTTGTGGTGGATGCTCCAGGAGGCGGAGGGAAACGCATTGTGCATAGCTACGAGCACTATGACCGGACGACAGGAATTAGCGTCTACACCTCACCCAGCGTCAAGCCAGGGCAGTACTTTCTCTACTTTGACCCGATTCACCTACTGCCTGAGGCGGGGCAAAGGCGATGGGCGGATCCTGCAGAGCACGGGAAGATGATCCAGGAAGCCCTCGATCGCGCGCAAGCCAATCGTCGTTGAGTTTGTGTTGTTTTAGCGCACCGCCTTGCTGAATTCTGCAAGCTTGGATTCGAGCTCTTCTTGGGCGCGTAGCCATGCTTCTGTGAGCTCTTGAAGGCGGTCGTGGTCCATCTGTAGCGCCAAAACCAGCTCGCGCCGCTCTTCAGAGGGAAGCACCAGGTTAGGGTCACAGAGCTTGCTGTTTGTGAGCTCTTGGCGCTTTTGAATTTCTTCGATGGCCCGTTCGAGCTCAGCAATGCGCCGCTCGATGGGGCCGATGATTTTAGCGCGAAGTTCACGCCTGCGCGCTTCTTCACGCCTTCTTACACGGGGATCGTTGGGGTCGGCCGGTTTGCTTTTTGGTTGTGCTTCTTTCGGCGCATCGCTCGATGCCCCACTGTCTTGATGGCGCGCCTTTTCTGCTCGCAAGTAGTCGTCGAAGTTGCCGGTGTACTCAAGCAAACGCCCCTTTTCCAGAGACCAGATCTTTGTGGCAAGCCGCCTGAGCAGGGTCCGGTGGTGGGACACAAAGACGATCGTTCCTTCATAACGTTCAAGGGCCCAAATGAGCTGTTCTGAGGCGTTGAGGTCGAGGTGGTTTGTGGGCTCATCGAGAAGAAGAAGGTTTCCAGGGTTGACGAGCAGGCAGGCCAAGGCCAGACGGGCGCGTTCTCCTCCTGAAAGGATGCTCACCTTCTTGTTGAGATCTTCCTCCCTAAAAAGAAGGGCACCAAGAACGCTGCGGATCTCGGTGATCGAGGCGCTGGAAGCAGCTGCCTTAGAGGCGCACTCAAGGACCGTGGCATTTCTTTCAAGTGCTTCAATGTGCTCTTGGGCGAAGTAAGCGGGACGGACCCGCTCTCCGTACCGCACGCGTCCCTTGGAGGGGGAGAGGGCGTTGGCCATGATGCGGAGCAGTGTGCTCTTTCCAGCCCCATTTGGACCGACAATTCCCACGCGCTCTCCACGGTACACTTTGGCACTTATGGATTGAAGCACCACCCGATCACCAAAACGGTGTTCGATTTCATCCAGGCTTATGACTTCATGGCCTGAGCGTTCGATTGGGGGAAAGCGGATGTGAATGGTTTCGTGCTCTTCGAGGAGATGGATTTGCTCCATCCGCTCGAGGGCTTTGATCCGGCTTTGCACGGCACTGGCTTTGTTGGCTTGGGCACGGAAGCGATCGATAAAAGTTTGGATGCGCTCACGCTCTTTTTCGAGCTCTCTGGCTCGGTGGGCGAGGATTCGCTTTTCTGCTTGACGTTGACTGAGGTAATCGTCGTAGTTTCCCTTGTAGTGTCGGATTCCTTCCGGTTCGAAGCTTACGATGCGGCGGATCTGTTCGTTGAGAAAGTCTCTGTCGTGCGCCACCAAGACGAAGGCGTGGGGGTAGCTTTTAAGGAAATCGGAGAACCAAGCAACAGATGGCATGTCAAGGTGGTTGGTGGGTTCGTCGAGAAGCAGGAGATCAGGCCGTTGGAAGAGAAGCGCTGCAAGCCAAGCCCTCATTTTCCAACCACCGGAAAAAGACCCAATATCCTGTTGGTAATCGGCTTCGCTGAAACCAAGCCCCTGAAGGATTTGCTTTGCGTGGTGAGTTGAATGGAAGCGCTCAAATTCGCTAAGCCTTTCATGGGCAATGGCCAGCGCGCAGGCAGCCTCCTCCACTTCCTTTCCGCTTTGGCACGCGCGTTCATACTCGGCTTCGGCCTCTCTGAGAGATGCCTCGATCTCAGCCCTTCCTTGAACGCTCGACTGGACGAAGTCGATGAGCTTCATCCCAGCTGCCAAGGTGAGGTCTTGAGGGAGCCAGCCGACCCGAAGGTGCCGCGCGCGACGAATGGAGCCCTGATCCAGGGCTTGAACGCCTGCAAGAACGCGTAAGAGCGTGCTTTTCCCACAGCCATTAGGGCCTACGAGACCAATTCGGTCTCCTCGATCGATGTGAAGTGAAAGGTTCTCAAAAAGAGATTGGGAGCCAAACGAGAGTTTTGCGTTTTCGATCGCGACAAGCGACACACGGAAGATTAGCGGAATCGGGTGCTTTGCCAACTTGCTCCACGGGAGGTCATGTTCAACATCAAGCGATGTGCTTGTCATCGAAAGCGATCGTCCCCTTGCGCCTCTGACCACCCTCGAACTTGGTGGCCCTGCCCGCTTTTTTGCCGAGGTTCGAAGCACTGAGGAATTGCTCGAAGCCATCGAATGGGCCGAAAGCCAGTCGCTGCCATTGTGCGTGTTGGGAGGGGGCTCCAACGTGGTCGTCGCAGATCATGGTTTTCCAGGCCTCATGGTGCGGATGGGAATTCGAGGAATTGAATCGGAAGAGAACAAGGAGGGAAGGATTGAGCTTCGAGTTGGGGCAGGAGAGCCATGGGACGGCCTCGTTCAGTGGGCTGTTGAAAGGGATCTTCAGGGCATTGAGTGCTTGTCCGGTATTCCAGGAAGTGTTGGCGCGGCGCCTGTTCAAAACATTGGTGCATATGGTCAAGAGCTCGCTGAGACCATCGAATGGGTGGAGGCTTTTGATAGGAAGCTCAGGCGCTTTACTCGTTTGGGCCGGAAAGAGTGTGCTTTCGCTTATCGCAACAGCCGTTTCAAGCGCGAGGAGGGGCGCTTTATCATCACTCGCCTCTGCTTGGCGCTTCGGCCGCGCGCACTTCCGCGGATTGACCACGCAGAACTTGCCCAAGCCCTCTCTTTTTTCCCCTCGTTGACTCTCTCTGCGGTGAGGGAAACCGTTCTCGCCCTTCGCCGCAAAAAATCCATGGTGCTTGATCCTGCCAACCCCAACCGGCGAAGTGTTGGTTCCTTTTTTCTTAACCCAATTCTCCCCCTTCCGGATGCCATGCGTTTGATGTCTCAAGCGATCGAAAGAGGAGTGGTTTCGTCTTTTTCTGAGATTCCGCACTGGCCGGCGGGCGAAGGTCAGGTGAAGCTTTCAGCTGCATGGTTGATCGAGCAATCAGGCTTCTCAAAGGGATTTCGCAGAGGGGCAGTGGGCATCTCTTCTGCCCATGCCCTGGCCCTTGTTCACCACGGTGGCGGGACAAGCAGCGAACTTTTGAATTTGGCTGCTGACATCCAGCGGGCCGTGAAAAATCGCTTTGGTGTCGAACTCGAGTTTGAAGCCCGCTTCATTGGTTAAACCTTTGAGTGCAGTTGCTATTTCACACCCTCATGAGACGCCTTGGCTTTCCCCACAAGTTGTTCTTCTCTCCATTTTTTTCGTGTTCCCATGATGTAGTCGAAAAAAGGATGGGTGACGCACCAGTTGCAATCTTGGTCTGGGCCCATGTGGTGATCGTAGTGCCATGGAAGGTGCTCTTTGGCCCATTCAGGGTCGAGGTGGGCTTTTTTGTGCTTTGTGTAGTAGTTCCATATCCCATAGAGCACCGTGCCGGTGAAAAAAGGCGCAACCGGCAAAAGAGGAAGATGTGCCAAAGCCAAACCAACAAGGCAGAGGGCTTCTTTGCCTTGTGCGTGCCAACCGAAAACAGAGCGATGATAGTCGGGATCGTGCATGTGGTGGATCCGAGCATTTCGGTGGTGCTCAATCCAGTGAAAGCGAAAAAAAGAACCCTTTCGCCTCGCACGGATATGGAGGATATGCTTGTGAATGAGCCACTCGCCCAAGTTGGTGTAGAGCAGACCGAGAGGAATGCCGATCATGACGACCTCCAGAAATGTGACCATCCAGTCATGTTTTTATTATATTTTTCTCAAGTTTCAAATAAGAAGTGACTAGTTGGTCATCATTTATGAGCAGAGCTCAGGCTAAAGGAATTCCATCCACAAGTGATGCGTGCTTCGATTCGCCCAATGGTCTCCTAAGTGCGCAGGCGAATCGGGAGCCTAGGAATTTGCGGCGGCATACGGATCATACAGGACCTCCTGGAGGCAAGCGGGGCCGAAAGCGTCGAGAACGTGTTGACTCGATTGCGAAAAGCGCCCTGGGCCTCTTTCTCGAGCGTGGGATCGAGTCTGTGACCATTGATGAAATCTGTAAGGCAGCAGGCCTGGCAAAGGGGTCCTTCTATCGGTATTTTTCAAGCAAAGAAGCGCTGGTCCAAGCTTTGGTGGCACTTCCAGCCCAAGCCTTGTCCCAAGCTTTTAACGAGTGCGAGGCGAGAATAAGAGAGGCAGACAGTTGGGTGGCCCTGCAGTCGGCCTACCAGGCCCTTGCCTTCTCGCTGCTATCGATTGCCTTGGCCCACACAGATGTGTTGAGGCTCTACCTGCAGGAGCGGGCTGCCCCTCCTGTGGGAGCCAGGGCCCCCCTTGGTGCGTTGTCCAACGCGATCGAGGAAGGGGCCTTGCGGCTCACCCAGATTGCCGTCGAGCGTGGCTTGATCGAAGTGACCCATCCTCGTTTGTCTTCGCTCATTGTTATCGGAGCCGTTGAGCGCCTGGCCCATGCGGCCTTGACAGGTCGGATCAATGTCACACCCTTCGAGATGATCTCCACCCTCATCCGAATCATACTGGAAGGCATCCGTCCAACACCCGTGCTAAGCTCATCGCGTCGACCCACAACTTCCCCATGAGAGGGCGCAACTGAGAAATGATTTTTAAGAGCCCGCAGTCATCGAACGGATTTGTGCGATCGCCCCTTGCGAACTGGAATCCAGTACGAAGCGTACTGGCGATCGCATTTGCCTTTCTTTTGTTCACTCAAGTGTTTTCGAGGCTCACTGTCTTCGTCCTTCTCGCCACGATGCCTGATGCCTTTCCTCAACAACCTGAAGAGGGGGAACTCCTTCCTCCATCCAAACAGGGCCTTTTGGCCATTTCAGTCCTTACCCTTTTCCATGCGCTTCTTGCTGGGGCACTGGCAGCCCGGCTTGCTATATTTGCGCCGACCATTCACGCTGCAGTCCTCGGCGTGCTTTTTACTTACTTTGCTCAGCGCTCAGTTGGGGCCCTGCGCTTTTTTCCTTCTTGGTTCGTGGTCGGGCAGCTCTTCTTGCCTCTCATAGGGTCCACCATGGGAGGATGGTTGATGGCCCTTTTGTCCAGCTGGATTCGTTGGCGCAAGTCAAAGAAAGTCCGCACAGAATAGGTCTCTTGGGCGCAATTCTGAGGGCCTCACCTCTGGGGCTTTTCCCTTGAACACTCATTGAGTTGCGTTAAGCCTGACGGCAATCTTCCCCAAGACACGATGCAAAGTGGCTCCGGTTAGCCTCTTCGCTTGCCACAAGAGCTTTGCGTCCAATTGAGGCACAATGTAGAGCTGGCCCCTTATTGCCCTGTCAATCGCATACGAAGCGACCTCCTCCGCGCTCCATCGGGCCTTTGTCACAAGCTGGCGGGCCCTTTGTTTTGATGCGGCGTCAAAGGCCCTGACCCGTTCATGGATGTTTGTGCGCAAAAAGGTGGGGCAGAGGACAGACACATGAATGCGGCGATGCCTGAGCTCTGCATAGAGGGTTTCTGAGAGGGCAATCACGGCAGCTTTGCTCACGTTATAGGGGCCTAGTCCTGGTGGGGAGAGCCAACCCGCCATGGAGGCCACATTCAGAATGAGGCCCCCTTGTGGATTGCGCAAAAGGCGCGGCAAAAAGGTGTGGCAGCCATAGAGAACACCATAAAAGTTGACTTCCAGCTGATATTTCCACTGTTCTAGGGGGATTGCTTCAAATGGGCCAGCCACTGCCACGCCAGCGTTGTTGACCACGACGTCCACTCCTCCCCAGAGCTGGTCAGCCGTCTCGGCCAGATGGGCAATTTGGGTTTGATCTCGCACGTCAGCTCGTTGGGCGACGGCCTCCGCTCCATTGGCCAGAATCATGCTTGCTGTGGCACGGGCACCTTCCTCGTCGATGTCAGAAACAAGCACACGACACCCTCTTTTTGCCAATTCGATGGCAATTGCCCGACCAAGGCCGTCGCCGCTTCCAGTCACCACACAACGGGAGCCGCTGAGTTGAAAGGAGTTGCGCATGGGTTGTGTCTTGACCAGATCGGCGGTCAATGCAATGCGATATGGGGTTGCTTGCTTGTGGGTGTGCTTCTGCGAGATCAGGCTGGTTTCCCCCTGCGATGTGAACCGATGCACTGGAGCGTTTTTGGTTGAGCCATGACGCAGCCCAATATTTTCACTGCTGTTCGGGACATCGAGCGCTTGCGCCAGATTCTTGGCGTGCTCGTGAAGCATGGATTTGGAGAGGTTGTGGCTCGTACCCCTTTGGCGGGCTTGGTGTCAACCAAGGGCACTGGGACCACCCTCTCCCTCGCCGAGCGCTTGCGGATGATCGCAACAGAACTTGGGCCGAGTTTTATTAAGCTTGGTCAGGTCCTTTCGACTCGTGCGGACCTTCTTCCTGCTGATGTGATTCGGGAGCTCAAGGTGCTCCAAGATCGGGTGCCACCAATCGCTTTTGAGGAGCTTCGGAGGGTGGTGGAGTCCGAGTTGGGCTCTCCCATTGATGAGCTTTTTGAAGTTTTTGAGAGGGAGCCTCTGGCTTCAGCGAGTGTGGGGCAAGTGCATCGGGCTCGACTAAAGACTGAATACAACGGAGTAAGGGAGGTGGTGGTCAAAGTGCAGCGGCCGAACATTCGATCAATGATCGAGTGTGACCTTGAGCTCCTACACCTGATCGCTTCTGCAATTGAGAGGGCCATTCCTGAATCGAGGGTCTATCAGCCAAAGAAACTCGTTAGCGAATTCGATCGTGCCATCTCGGCAGAGCTGGATTTTCTTTTGGAGGCCGATAACGCCCTTCGATTTCTCAAAAATTTTGCCGATGTGCCATATGCACGTTTTCCAAGGGTTATTCGTGAGTTTTCAACGCGCCGTGTCCTCGTTCTTGAGTACATAGAAGGCAAAAAGGTTTATGATGCTGTGGCAGAAGGCTTCGATCCCGAGCAGATTGCGAGGACTGCATTGGCGATAGCAATCAAAAGCATTTTTGAAGACGGCTTTTTTCACGCAGATCCTCATCCGGGAAATGTGCTCATTCTCGGAACGCCCTCTGCGCCGGTGATTGGCTTGATTGACCTGGGGCTTGTTGGCCGTCTCACCCCCCATCTCCGTGACAAAACGATTGACCTCATGGTGGCAGCCATCCAAGAAGACCATCGAGGAATCGCCGATGCGTTGTGTGCGATGGGGACGTTGACCAAAAAGATCGACCGGAGGGAATTCGAAGCAGAAGTGGCAATGCTCTCACAGAAGTATCTCGGCAAGACCCTTGGAGAAATCGATGTGGGGGGGTTGATTCGAGATCTGGTGCAGGGAGCCCAAAAGTACGGCATCGAGATACCTCCCGATTTTTTGTTGGTTGGCAAAGCCCTCATGACCCTTGAGGGGGTTGGGCGAGAGATTGCACCTCGCTTTGATCTTTATTCCGAGATGAAGCCATATTTTTTGCGCCTTCTCAAAGAGCGCTATGCTCCCGATCGCTTGGTCGGTGAGGCTTTGCGCTCTCTTGGTCGAATGACGGTTGCGACCACTGAGATGCCAATTCAATTACAGGAAATTCTTGAAGATTTGCGCAAGGGGCGTTTTCAGCTCCATGTACACAATTCCTCTCAAGTGCTTCAGTGGGAGCTTTTGGGGAGGAGGCTATACAGCGGCCTTGTGGTTGCTTCGTTGGTGGTTGGAAGTGCCATCCTTTTGGCACAAGGTTCCCTATGGAAGGGGCTGGCCTTTCTCACTTTGGCTGTGCTTTGGGGGAGTTCTCATGTGATTTTGGCTTGGTTTCACAAACGCAGTGGTATGTCGTGAAGTTTGGGAGCGCAGGGCAAGGTCAAGTGTTTCACGTGAAACGCACCCTTTTAAGCAACCAAAGTTGCCCAAAGAAAAGCCTCGAGATTTCCATCAGCTCCCCTTAGCACTGAATCGATGACGGCATGCACTTCAAAGCCGATTTTTTGGCTCACTCGCACCACCTTCTCGATGGCCTGCTTTCGTGCTTCGTCGTTTTTCACAATACCCTTGCGCAAGGCGGAGGGATCCACCTCAAACTGGGGCTTAATCAAAGCCAGTAATTTTCCACCCTTCTGGAG
>JANWYL010000004.1 GCA_025056955.1 Sandaracinaceae bacterium
TTGACGGAGGGTTTTTTTGCTTTGGTCCGTCATCCGTCGACTCCTCGCCCTCCCAATTTTCCCGCGTTTTTAAAGCTTGTCGATGACCCTAGGGACTGGACTTGGTTGCCCCTGCCTTTCCTAAACGCTCGCGCATCGAAGCAACCACGCTTTCGGCCAAAGCACCAATCGTTTTGATTTCATCCCAATGAGGACCTTTCGTAGGAGTGTTCGATGTTTTGAGCGCTTCAATCGCTGCAAGCTCAGGCTCTCCGCCAACTCGCTCGAAGTAGAAAAGCGCAATTGCCTGCTCAAACCATGCAGAAGAGTTGAGGCGTGAACGCAGGAGATCAGTTGGCTGAGGCCGCATCTGTGACAGGCGCTCGGCATAGCCATAAAGCTCTTCTCTGGCATACTGCTCGTCAGAAGAGCGAGGCAATCGGTTAAACCACTCTGCAGCAACCTCAGGGCCGCCAAGAGAAAGGAGAAGCGAACCCAGGCGCCATCGAACACGCCATGCATTTGGAGCAGCTGAAGCAGATTGAACCGCAAGGGGCCAGAGCTGAGGGATGACTGATCGATCTTTTGAGTCACCTATCCGGTCAAAAGCATAGTCGCGCACCCGATCAGGTTGGCCTGAGTCCAACGCAATTCGAAGGAGGACTTGATTGTGTTCAGGCTTAGAATGACCCTCTAAGGCCTGAAGGGCAGCCACCCGCCGAGCTTCAATTTCGGGACTTGAATTGGACTCTTTGGCAATCTCAAGCAAGCGATTGGCAACCACAGGTTGATCAGCCAAGTAGTGCATGGCAGGAATGGCCCCCCCTACAATGAACTGCTCTCGGTTGTAGGCCACCCCCCTCGCGATGTCGTTTTCACTCACCTGTCGACCTGATGCTGCTGCTTGCTTTCTCAGGCGGCTTGCAATCCACTCCCCAAAGGCAGGTCCTTCCATTTCCCGCTCGATTTGAACGATGCGCTCCCCAGCCTTTCGTTTTGTGGCCTGATCCCCCAGTTGCCCAATCAACTCCGCGAGCTTAACCAATGCCTGCTGTGGCAGGCGTGCATTCATCGCCTCCACCAGCTGTGAGGCGGCAGGGCTTCCGACTTGCCTGATGATCTGCTCGGCAGAGAAGTTGCCTGCCAGGCTCCTATTGTTAAAGTCCTCCACAAGCCATCCAACCAAGGCTTGCATGAGCTCCTTTTGCTTGGAAGCACTCGCATAAGGAAGAATGAGAAAGGCTGCATCTTTGGCTCGAACTTGAATAGGTGGAGGAGGCCCTTCGCCTTCTTCTTGTTTCGAGCCTGAGCCGAGGATGCTGATCAAGCGGGGAACCATTTGGTCGACAAGCCGGCGTCTCGTTTCTTCTGGCATCTTGCGCAATGCCCCTTGGAGTTCAGCAATTCCATCCACATCGTATCGCTCCATTTCGATGAGGGCCACCCCTGCTCGCACCCTCAGTTCATCGCTGAACTTGTCTGCAAGGAGAACAGCGATGATTTTCCCAGGTCCTCTGACTGTTCCTTTCCAAGTCTCGATGTCTGACTCGGTAATTGCACAACCTTCAAACAAAAAAAGAGCAATCAAAAGCACAAAGCACTTCCAAAAACAATGCCTCATGTTTCATCCATCTCCAGAAACATCAAAAAAGGCTCACCCCATCTCATTGCGAAGCCAGTTTACCCTCTGGTTGAAGACTGGCTCCTTGAAGGGCAACAAAGTGAAGCTCCGAAAATTCAGCCTGCCCCAACGTGTAGATCACCTCTGCAATCGTCCTAAATGGAGTGCGCCTGTCCGCAATGATCTGCACTGCCCCACGGAAGGGCCGTTTTGGATTTCTGGAAGCAATGAGCTTCAAGCGATCGCGATGCTGAAGCATAATGGTGTGAAGCGGGGTTATCAAAAATCCTGTAGCGCCTCCTTGCTTTTGGCTTGGATCGACAATCCCATTCCTTAGCCCAGTCACGCGCCGCCCGTCCACAATGATATCGGTCCGAGTGATCTGCACAGGCAGGGCATCCGTCAAATCTTCTCTTGAGATGGTATAGGGCAACTGCAAATCGTCGCTTTGGACCACGTTGGCCGTGTCTTGAGAAAATTGCATGATGAGAAAAACGAGCAAAATCGTCATCATGTCCATCATTGGGTAAATGTTGAGGGCCTCTTCGGTGTGCTCAGGATGCCGACGCAATTTGCGTCGAATGATCGCCTTGACTTGAGCCATGCTCGCTTTTTGTATCGCCTCGCTCATCTCACACCCGCAGACAAAAGAATATCTGGAAAGAGGGAGTTCTCTCCATCCGCACGAACAACGTCCATCGCTCTGATCAAGTGGCGGTATTCGACTTGAGGATCCGCCGTGAGAATGACCTGTGTTTCATCGGGATATGCACGTTTTACAGTCACAAGACAGCGGCGCAACCCCCTCCAGTCATAGATGTCAGGCAGCTTATCGCCATCCAAGTCCACGTTTGGATTTGGAAGGTTCGGAACAGTGATGACACGCCCTGATTCAAGCCGCTCACAGCCCGGAGCCAATTTGCCGCCAGCCCCAGCCACAATGATCCCGCTTTCTCCAACGGTCACAGTGAGGTTAAGGGCAGGTTGCATGCGTAAATTCCCCCCTCGCCCTCCACGACTCATCGTTGGCAAGCGGGCATCAAGCTCTCCAGTAAGCACAATGTAAGCCGTCACGGCCAAAAGAAACATGATGATGTTGACAACAATATCGAGAAAGGGAACGATGTTGAGCTCTCCCATCACTTCCGATGGGTCTGGCTCATGCACTTTCGTTTTTTTGCGAATGTATGCAAGCTGCCTCGCAGAAAGTTGAACGGCCATTGAAACCACTCATCCGACAACGGCAACTCATCGGGAACGGTTGGCGATGATGTTTTCAAGCTTCATTGCTGCAAGTTCCATCTCATGTTTGATGTTTTTGGTCATGGTGTGCAAAATCAGGTGAAACACCATGCACAGCACAGCGATCCCAAGCCCAAGCGCTGTGTTCCACATGGCCTCAGAAATACCAGCAGCCAACAGCGCCGCCCGTTGAGAAGCATCAGCACTCCCAACTGCTCCGAACGAACGAATCAATCCAGAAATCGTTCCAAGGAGTCCAATCAAAGTGGCTATATTCGCCAAGGTCCATAGCCACGCGGTTCTCTTTTCAAGGTGGGGTGCCAGTTCTGCCCACTTTTCCTCCATGGCAGCAATCACGGCATCTTCTCCCTTTTGAACATGGCTCAAACCACTATGGATCAGTTGGGGAAGAGGCAAAGGCTCTTGGCAAAACTGGCGAATCGCCCGATCGATGTCCCCTCGTTGTACCAAAGTCCTGATCTGAGCCATGAAATCAGTTGTGTCGATCTTCCGGTACTTTGTAAGCAAAAAGACAAAACGCTCAACAATGATTGCGACCACGAAAGCGAGCACGCAAACATTGATGTATGAAAATGGGGCACCGTCCCTCAAAGCATGCCAGATCTTTTCCATGAATCGGCTCCTTTCCCCGTGGTATCGGCTCTAACCCTTGACCCAAATGTCAGAAGAATGCAAGGCAAGCCACTTCTTTCTTAGGCCACAAAAGGCACTCCATGTCAACCCTTAAGCCTCGGAACGGGTCGAGCAGTTGCTGAAATCTTGGAATCATTGAAACCCAGAGAAATTCAAACAAAACCAGCGTCCCGGTGATTGACTTGATCCCTTTTTCAATCTAATTAGGTATACTCTGCAAGGTCCTAAAAACAGGAGAAACCGATGGCAACACTCGCACACCACTTTGAAGAAGGCGGATGGGGAATGTACCCAATCCTCTTTTTCCAAATTCTGGCGATCGGCATCATCGTTGAGCGAGCAATTTACCTATATCGCGCTTCGATCAATCGGGATGTTTTTTTGGCAACCATGCAAAAGTGCATCTTGTCAGGTGACATTGGAAGAGCCATCAAACTGTGCTCAGCAGCAAATGCGCCTCTGGCTCGCATCGTCAAGGCTGGCTTAATGAAAGTTCACCGCCCGGACGCTGAGGTGCAGGCGGCGATGGATGAGGCCGCACTTCGTGAGCTGCCCTTGATCGAGCACAGGACTCCATACCTGGCTCTCCTTGCCAACCTCGCGATGCTCAGTGGCTTGTTTGGAACAGTAACAGGCCTGATTCAAGCCTTTGGTGCAGTGGCAAATGCCGATGCGGCAAGCCGTGCAACCCTGCTTGCGCGCGGAATCTCTGAAGCGATGAACTGCACAGCTTTTGGCCTTTTGGCAGCGATTATCGCCTTGATTGGCTTCGCCCTGCTCAACGGTAAAACCCAGCACTTGCTCGATGACATCAACGCTGCAACGGTTCAAGTGATGAACTTGGTCGTCTCCAACCGCTCGAAGATCAACCTTCAAGGCGTGCCACAAGCTGCTTGATAGAGTGAAGGAGGCAGGAGGTCGAGATGGGTGGCATCAACGTCGGTGGAGGCGGGCATGGAGGAAAAAAGTCAGTTGACTCAGAAATTCCCCTGGTCCCTTTCATCGATCTCCTTTTGTGCTGCGTGATGTTTCTCCTGGTCACTGCGGTGTGGAATCGCCTGGCCCGGCTTGATGCAAACCAACAGACACCTGGTCAAGTCTCGAATCCCACAGATGTGGAGGAACCCCAGATTCGGCTCTTTCTCCAGGTCACTGGAAGTGGTTACACCATCGCTTCAACGGCAGGCGAGCGGATTGAAATTCCGAAAAATGGCGAAAACTACGACTTCGAAACCCTGCGAACGAAGCTCAAAGAGCGCCGCCAAGCGGAGCCAAACCGACGTGACATCATCGTTGCGCCAGAAGATGGCATACCCTATCATGAGGTGATTTCGGCGATGGACATTGCCATTGGTGAAGGCTATCAGCAGGTCTCTCTATCAGACGGGGCAATGCTGTGATTTCTCTCTTTGTGAGCTTTGTGAACAATGAATTTTCTTTTTGTGAGCAAAT
The DNA here is from genome assembly GCA_025056955.1 of Sandaracinaceae bacterium. GTDB lineage: Bacteria > Myxococcota_A > Polyangia > Polyangiales > Sandaracinaceae > JANWYL01. The sequence continues at coordinate 4,949 of JANWYL010000004.1, forward strand.
ATGCCGATCAAAAAACCAGGGAAAGTTCTACTGCATCGAATTCCCTTGAAATTCGTTCGCACCCGCGTTGCAGGAGGAGGGAGAAAGTCGGTTGATGCATCGATACCGCTCGTCCCCTTCATTGACTTTCTGATTACTCTTGTCGTTTTCCTTCTCTCCTCTTTCAGCGCAACTGGTGAGCTCATCGCGCAGCGTGCGGGGCTGACCATGCCAAATGCGCGCAAAGTCGATGAGCTCAAGCTCGCTCCAATTGTCCAAATCGATGCCCGAGCCGTCACTTTGGACGGTCGCCGCATGGCTGATACCCCTACCCTTGCATCTAACCCTGCCCTTGAGCGCATTGAGCCTTTGGTTCAAGATCTTGAAACCATGCGGCGGAACTGGAACATCCTTCACCCCCGCGATCCTTTCCCAGGTACAGTGATCCTCCAAGCGGATCGCGCAATTGATTTCCGTGTTATTAAAAAGGTTATGTTCTCTGCAGCCCAAGCAGGCTATGTGAATGTCTCCTTCGCGGTCAACCAGGTGGGAGGCAATTAGATTAAATCCAATCCGAAATGAGCACGAAGATAGAAAAGGCTTCTTTTTCTTTTTTCTTTTCTTTTTTCTTGTTCCTCCTTTCGCCAGAATATCTTTTGGCCCAAACGCGAAGGGCAGGTCCCCTCTTTGTGAGTGGAGGACTTGGTCCATTTGTGCTTTTTGATGTCGATACGGGCTTCCGTTTTGAGGGTCAGTTTGGCTGGCATCTTCGGGGGGTGGATGAAGGGTTTTTCATGGGATTCGACTTCACCATCTCAGTCGAAGATTACTTCATTGTGCATTCGGGCTTTCGCCTGGGAGGAGACATTGAAGTGTATCGACATCGGGACCTCTCTGTTCTTATCACCCCCCAAGGACTATTTGGATTTGGGTGGATCGACTTCGGAAGAGAGGGAGACTATGGCTTCTTTCTGATTGAACCAAGCTTCCAGGGGGCAATCGGTCTTTTTGAGCGAGTCCTTTGGTTTTGGATTCGACCGATCGGATTTGATTTTTTGCTCTTTCCTGAAATCCGGCGTTGGCGAAGAGGAAACCCTGAGGAAGGATTTGATTGGTACTGGGGGTACCATTTCCTTGGGGGAGTTCGTTTCAATTTCGGCTGAAAATTTGACCACACGCCAATCCCACCCCAGCTTTATCGACGTGACGGATTTGAAGCACGAGCTTGAAAACCTCGAATCTCAGATCAAATACCACGAACGTCTATATCGAGAGGGAAGGCCAGAGATCACGGATTCTGAATTTGATGAACTCGTCGACCGGTATGCTGAGATTGCAGAAATTTTAAAAATTCCTGAATCCAAAAGGATAGATCTCAAGATTTGTTCCGATCACACGAAGGGATTTGTCCAAGTTGAGCATCGGATTCCGATGCTTTCCCTCGAAAAGCTGAGCCCGAATCGTAAGGACGCTAAGGACGCAAGAGAAGTCCTGCGTCAGTGGTGGAAGAGGCGAAAAGAAGATCTCGGCCTTGGACCTCATCAACCCCTCCCGCTGATTGTGGAGCCGAAAATCGATGGAATCGGCGCAAGCATCTTCTATGAAAAAGGCAAGTTGTTGAGGGTCGTAACAAGGGGAGATGGAAAACGAGGAGATGACATCACACTACAAGCCAGGCGCGCAAAGGTAGTACCTCTCGCACTCAAAAGTCCAGTGACAATTGAAGCAAGGGGTGAGATATATTGGCCCCTTTCTGCATTTGAGGCTTACCAAAGCAAACTCCTTGAGCAAGACAAGGAAAAGGGCATTCTCAATCCCCGCAATGCCACAGCAGGAATGATGAAAAGGAAAGGGAAGATGATGAGGGGGCTTGAAAAAACGGGGATTCGTTTGTTTTTCTATCAAGTCATCTGGTCCGAAGGAGTTACCCTGCCCAAGTTTCAAAGCGAAATGCTCAAGTGGCTCAGTGAAGAAGTGGGGGCGGAGTTTGTCTACTTGGATCGCATTAAAGTGGTTGACGATCCGGACCAGGCCATTGAATGGTGCGAGTACTTCGGTGAAATCCGAAATCAGCTTCCCTACCAAATCGATGGAATGGTGATCAAGCTCGAAGAGCTTGAAAGCTACCAAAAGCTGGGTGGCACGGAACACCACCCCCACTGGGGCATCGCCTATAAATTTCCTCCTGAACGCCAAAGGTCCCGCATCTTGTTCATCGAAGTGTCAGTAGGTAAGTCGGGGCAGCTTACCCCGGTCGCTCACTTCGAGCCCATCGTATTGGCAAAGACGATTGTCAGGCGGGCAACCCTGCACAATTTTGCCGAGCTTGAGCGCAAGGACATTCGTGTTGGCGACGAAGTTGAAGTGGAAAAGGCAGGCGAAATCATCCCAAGAGTGGTGCGCGTGCTTGCCCATGCCCCGGACAGCCAGCCTTTTCCAGCCCCAACCGTCTGTCCAAAGTGTGAAACTCCTGTTTTGCGCAACGAAGCTTCCATCTACTGCCCAAATCCCGCATGCCCAGCTCAGCGGGTCGAGCGGATCATCCATTTTGTGTCTCGCAAGGCGATGAACATCAAGGGAATGGGCCAAAAAGTGGTCCAAGCCATGGTCGAGCAACTTGGTATCGCCTCACCAGAGGAGATCTTCTCTTTACGAAAAGAGCAGCTTTCTTCCCTCGTTCTGGATGGAAAGCCACTTGGCGATAAGCGTGCAGCCACAATCCTTCGCTTTATCAAAAAATCCAAACGACACGGCTTGGCCAAGATCCTCTATGGTCTTTCTCTGCGCTCGGTTGGACAAGCGATGGCCTCAGCGCTTGCCTCTCACTTTGGCAATGCTGACCGCCTTCTCGACTTCGCCAGGCGCTACCAATCAGGCGATCCAGAAGCCATTCAGGAAGTCGCCTCTAAGCATGGCGTGGGCGCCATCAAAGGAATGGGAAAAAAAACGGCTGATTTGATCTTTAGGGAACTCGATTCTCCAGCCATCCGCAAGATTTTTGAAGGGCTGCGCGCGGCAGGCGTATCGCTTGAGACCAGGCCAAGCGAAGGGGATGGTGCAGATAGCGAGAGCGAAAAGGAGTTTCTTGCGTCGATGGATGGTGTTCCGTCTTCAATCAATAAAGAAGCATCCCAAGCCAACGAAGAAAGCGCTTCTTCAAACCCACTCCAAAAAGCCGCCTCTTCTCCTACCCGTCCGGAATTGGAAGAAAGGCAGAAAACCCTCCCCTTTGGAATTGATGAGCAAGTGCAGGTTTCTAAACCGGCAAAAAGCCACAATCACTCCAAGCAAGCCAAAAGAAGTCAAAGACAACAAAAGGAAAAGAAGCGGTAAGCTTTATTCCGCTTTTCACACATCCAAAGAGTTTGAAGAAGGCGCAGAAACCCCTTTGCCATCTTGACGATTTTCTTTCTGAGCTCCCCCGCGCAGCCTTAGCCAGTCTTTGAAGCGAATGGGTAAAGAAGAAGGAGGTGGCTCAACGATTTTGACTTGCTTGGCATCAAGTTCACTGAGCATCACTGGTGCTCCGTTTTCACCTGTTCCGAGCAAAAACACCTTGTCCACCACCTGAACCAGATAAAGCACACGCTTCGCATCGAGGTGCTTTTGTTCGAGCACCCGCAAAAGTCCTTTTTCGTGAGGAAAGCGCACGCGTCCAATCCATCGGATGGTAATCCAAAACAAGAGCGAGGCCACTGCGAGGCTGACAAGGGATTGAACAAGAAGCTCAGTGTACCCGAGCGAAACATGGGGAGGGGGTGTAGCAGCAGTATTCAAAGCACCTGGCATCAAGGCATCAATATGCCATAGCCACCAGGCCCACTTGAGGGGCGTTTAATATTCATCAATGCACCCAAGGTGCTGGCTCTTACTTGGGCTCAGTGGTTTGCGCACGTGCCCTAGCAATCCGATCCCGCAGTGTGCTCCGCGGTATCCCAATTGCGCGGGCAGCAGCAGAAACCGACCCGTACTGCTCCACAAGACGAAGCAAGGCAGTTTTCGAGTCCGCCAAGGCATTTGGCCCCCCGATCGATTCGATCGCTGCTTTGATATCGCGGGCCTGAATGACTCCGCCTGCTGAAGAAGTCGCTTTCCAAATCACGCTGCGAAGCTCCCTCGCATTCCCCGGCCAATCGTAGGCCAGTAGGCAGTCAAGCGCCTCTTGGCTTAGAACACAGGGCCCAAAGCTCATCTGGGCCTGTTCGAGAAAATGAAGGGCCAGCGCCTTGATGTCTTTGGGGCGCTCCACAAGGGGAGGGACGTGCAACCGAATTTGAACCAGACGGTAGTAAAGGTCTGCTCTGAATTGGCCCTTGCTTACCATCGCGCGGAGATCGCGATGCGTGGCACAAACCAGCCTCACCTCGACTTTGCGTTCGCTTTCGGCTCCAACGCGACGGATCGACCAGTGATCCAGGACACGCAAAAGTTTTGCTTGAAGCGATGGGGCAATTTCAGCAATCTCGTCTAGAAACAAAGTGCCCCGCTCAGCTTGTTCGAATACACCCCGGTGAACTTGAAGAGCGCCTGTGAACGCCCCTTTTTCATGGCCAAAAAGCTCGCTTTCGATGAGTTCAGGAGGAATTGCAGCTGCGTTGATTGCCACGAAGGGGTACCGTGCTCGCGGGCCGCGCAGATGCAAAGCGCGAGCAATCCCCTCCTTTCCAGCTCCGCTGGGCCCGGTGATGAGGACCGGGCAATTGACCTGGGCCAATCGCTCAACTTCTTCAAGAAGCTCAACCATCTGAGGTGAGGCAGCAATCAAAGCATCTGGCTCTTTTCGGCCACCCTCAGTCACCAAGAACAGGTCTGTACGACCCACTCGAATCCTTGCGCCAGGCCCCGCTTGACACAACACTGAACGAATTCCGTTTACCCAAGTGCCATTGCGGCTTTCGAGGTCTCGAATCCACACACTCCCCTCTGTGTTTGGCTCAAGGCGACAGTGAAAGGCAGAAACCGACTGATCGTACAGTACAAGCCCGCAATTTGGGTGACTGCCAATCGTGAGCGGTCGCTGACCTAAACGGATCCTTCTGGCGTCGGGACCGCGACCCACAACCAGAAACAGGGGGCGCTCTTCTTCGTGGAGAGGGATTCGTTCCGTATGGCTCATGCCCCTCCACCGGCCGCCCGCCTCATCCAAATCTGCCCGCCACACAATCGCGTGGTGCTTTCCGATGGGCAACTCTTTACCTGGACTCAGCTGAATCGAACGGCCAGAACCATCGAGAAAAGTGGCCAAAACAGTATCCCCGCGCTTTTTCACCAAAGCAAAGCGTTCAGGGATGGAAGCATCCCGAACAACCACATCGCATCCAAGACCACTCCCCACCTCTAGTCCCCGATCACGGATTGGAAAAAGCCCTAAGGGTTCTCCTCGGCAGGAAAGAAGTATGGCCTCCATGCCCTATGTATCGGGCTCCGATTCAAAATGTTGCTTGACCACTCACTTTCTCCGGGAAAAAGGCGGAACCCCATCCGCAGGTGCTGCAGACGGAGAACCCTGATTGTCTCTGTTACTAAGCACCTCGTTTATCCAGTTCTTGATTGGAAGACGCCCAGATGAACTTCTTCTCCCCTTTTGTGCTTCTTCGCCGTCTTGGGCACCCTCTGCTTTTGATGGGCTTTCTGCCTCCTCTCGTTCATCACTTGGGGAAAGCTCTTCTTCCACGATAAGCTCTTCCTCGATCGCTTCGATCTCTTCTATAAGGCCAGATGAAAGAGATGCACTGGAAATCAAGCCGAGATGGGCACCAGAAGACGGAGGAGGCCTTGAGGAGGGTGAACGGTTGGCCTCTGGAAAAAGCCAGCGCATAAAAGTGCCAATCGTTGAAGTGCGCACGGGGCGACTCAAGGAATAGAGCCAAGCTGTGATATCCTCCTGCATTGCCTCCGCGCTCTCGTATCGATCCTCAGGACGTTTGGCGAGGGCCTTCATGGCAATGGCTTCGAGTTCCTCAGGAATGTCTGGACGAATCGTGCGAGGAGGAGGAACTTGAGCATGGTATACCCGCAAGATTGTCTCCTGATCAGTAGGGGCAAGGAAAAGGCGGGTGCCGGTGAGCATCTCCCAAAGCAGAATCCCTGTCGCATATACATCGCTTCGATGATCAAGCGGTTGCCCTCGAATTTGCTCTGGGGACATGTAGGCAAGCTTGCCTTTTACGACACCAGCACGGGTGTAGGAAGCCCTCCCGGCAGCTTTGGCAAGCCCAAAGTCAGTGACCTTTACTTCTCCTTCGAAGCTCAGCAACACGTTCTGAGGTGAAATGTCTCGGTGAATGATCCTAAGCGGTTCGCCTCCTGGACCGCTGGAAAAGTAGGCGTGATGCAATGCCTCACAAATCCGAGCAACCACGTATGCGGTGTACTCAATCGGCATTCTCCGGCCCGTCTCCTCCATGCTTTGAACACGATCCAGCACCGCTCGAAGGTCTTTCCCATGGACGTACTCCATGGCGATGAACAACTCATCACCCTCGCGGGCCAAGTCAATGATCGAGACGATGTTCGGATGTTGAAGCTTTACTGCAAGCTTTGCTTCATCGATAAACATCCGCACAAAGTCCTCATCAGAAACCAGATTTGGAAGGATCCGCTTGATTGCAACCATGCGCTCAAATCCCTCCGGCCCCCGGATGCTCGCACGATAAACTTCAGCCATTCCCCCTATTCCAATCCGCTCGTGCAAGATGTAGTTGCCAATCCGATGAGGCACAACCGACATCTCCCCTCGAGCTTAACTCATGGCCTTTGCGGTAAAAAGGCCCTCACTGAATTCGTCTCCTTGTGGCAGCGCACCCTAGTAGCGTGGCACCTGAGGATCCACCTCACGGCTCCACGCGTCAATTCCCCCCTTGAGGTTGTACACCTCTTTGAAGCCAAGCTCTAGAAGCTCGCGAACGAAATGGATTGAGCGAATCCCTCGATGGCAGTAGCAAACCAGCGGCAAATCGGCTCGCAAATGGTTCATTTTCTTTTCGAACTCTTCCCAGGGCACAGACCCTTCAATTTGGGCAATTTCTCGTTCAACCGAATCACGTACATCTATGAGAAGGTGCTCCCACCCCTCCCTCCTCAAACGGGCATACTCTCCAGGAGAAAGGAAGCGGATGGGCTGGCCACGTTCGACCCTAAATCCTTGTGCACCCTCGTCGAAATCAATCAACAACCCATTTGCCCGTTTGGCGCTTTGACGGCTCATCACAAGGCGCACGCCATCAAAGTCGATGACCACATCCCGAGGCCTTTTTTCGTCAATATCGAGGGTTGGCTGACCGTTTTCGTCGATTTCAAGGCGAACTGTTGGAAATGCGCTTTCAGCAAAACGACAGAAAGCCCGAATTGCAGATGGGGTGATCTCGATCTGTGGGACCACCACCTCCCTTTTGCCAGAAAGGTGTGGGAAGGCTTTTTGGAGGATCCCAAGGAGCTCTCCTGATTCTTCGAGCTCCCTTACGATATCGGCTCCTCCAATAAACTCACCCTTCACATAGAGCTGAGGAAGAGTTGGCCAGTTTGAAAAACGCTTGATCGCCTCCCGAAGAGGAGGATCCTCAAGCACATCTTTTGTGCAATACTCTTCAAGATATTCGTCGAGTATCTCAACCACCTGGGCTGAAAATCCGCAACGGGGAGCTTGGCGAGTGCCCTTCATGAAGAGCACAAGTGGTTTGCTCTCAACCAAAGAGCGGATCTCAGCTTCGATATCGCGCATTTATACCTCCCTCTCCTTGATGCTTGGGCAAAGATTTCAACAAAGCAATCGCCCGATGCGCTAGCCATCCCTCTGATTCCCAGCCTCCACGAGATCCCTACGCAATCGCTCAATGCCCTCGACTGTTGAAAACACGATAAGCACCGCGCCTGCTTCGATGCGGGTATGAGGTTCCGGATTGTGGATGTAGGCTCCTTCTGGCGTGCGCATGGCAAGGATCAGCGCGTTTGCGTAACGGCGCAAGCCCGCCCTTCGGATTTCTTGACCGACCAAAGGATGCCCTTTTGGAACGTGAATTTCTTCAATGCGCATCGGCGCATCGGAACGCCGAAGCATCGTATCAAGGAATTCAACCACTGTCGGACGAATCGCCTCAGAGGCCAAGCGCAATCCGCCAATCTGGGTCGGCGAGACCACCGCTTTGGCGCCGGCCCGAATCAGTTTCGGCCGAGCAGACACATCCATGCACTTGGCAACAATGCGCACATCCGGATTGAGCGCACTTGCAGCCACTGTGACAAAGAGATTGTCTTTGTCCTCGGAGAGGGCAGCCACAACCGCACGTGCCCTCTCGATGCCAGCGCTTTTCAGCACCTCATCCTCAGTGGCATCGCCTGTCACATACAAAAGCTCAAGCCCTTCTTTGCCGAGATGCTCAGCGAGGTGCTGTGCCTTGGCCTCATCCCGCTCAACAAGCACAAAAGGAGCCCGGCTTTTGGTAAGCTCCTCGACCACATGGATACCAGTCCGCCCTGCGCCACAAACAATCACGTGATTGCGAAGTTCATCGATCGCTTTTTTCATCCGTCGCTTGCGCCAGTTTGCCCGGAGATCGCTCTCGATGATGAGGGCAGAAAGGGTCGAAATGAAGTAAACCAATGTCCCTGAACCGGCAACAATCAATACGACTGTCCATAAACGAGCGTGGGGGTACTTGTCAAAATGAGGCAGTGTCTCGCCAAAACCAACCGTTGAAAGCGTGATCACCGTAAAGTAAAAGCAATCCCACCACAACCAATCCCCCTGGCCGATAAACCAAAAGCCAAGGCTACCAACAATGAGCACAAAACCAAAAGCCAAGCCTCCTTTGAGGAGGCGAATTTTCAAGGTTCGAAGCGTATCCATGGGTTGCTCGAATTTTGTTCAAATCTATCGCCCGCTCATCAAAGCAAATCCAAGGTGATGCCAAATTTGGCAAATACGAGGCACCAGGAACCGTGCAAGCTCAAGGTGTGGGTTCTTCCATTCACCCAAAGCGCTGGAAAGAATCAGATCCTCGCCCCGCTGGCCGTGGGGTTCTCTGGTTGAGCGGGGCCAAGCTCTTTTTCGTGCTTTCTGGTTTTGTTGTGCAGTTTGGCTTGCCTCGGCTCTTTCACGCCCATCCTGAGCAATATGGCCTTCTTTCGGCAGGAATGGTTCTCGTCACCACCCTGACCAACTCAATGTCAGCATCGATGGTTCAAACCACAAGCCGGTTGATCGCTCAAGCCGAAAGCGCCTCCGCCGCAAAAAGCTTTTTCTTTCGACACGCCCTGATCGGCTTGGGCTTGGCCCTGGCTTTCGCAATCGGCAGTACCCCCTTGGCCACTCGATGGTTTCGCGACTTGCGTCTCGTGCCTCTTTTTGAGCTAGGAAGCCTCGTCGTGTGTTCCTACGCAATTTACTCAACAGCAATAGGAGTCCTTAATGGAAAACAACGCTTTATGGCCCAAGCCCTTCTCGATGCCCTTTTTTCCTTGCTTCGCACGATTGGCCTCCTTGGAGGCGCCTGGGCGGCTCAAAGCGCCTTGTCATCGATGGGAGGCCTCGCCACAGCAGCAGCCCTTGCAGCCATCTCTGGATTGGCGCTTTCACTGAGCAGAGACGCTTCGTGTGCCCCGCCTCTAGGTGCCCATCTCCAATTGCTTTGGCGAATTGCTGCCTACCAGTTGGCCCTTAACGGACTCCTTCAACTCGACCTTGAATTTCTTGGGGGTGCTTTTTCATCAAAGGTATCTCACCTTGGGCCAGAAAAAGGAGCCTTCCTCAGTGCTCAGGCCATCGCCTCGTATCGAGCTGCCCAAGCCATCTCTTTCGTTCCTTATCAGTTGCTCATGGGCCTGATTCTTACGATTCTGCCCACAATATCGCGGGCCCATGTGCGGGGAGATTTTGACGCAGTGCGTCATTCAAGCGCCCTTGCCATCCGCGGTGGGGCAGTGTTCGCCTTGGGCACCCTTTCGGTGCTTGCTTCTCTTGCAAACGAAACGGTTGCCTTCGTGTTTCCCCCCGCCTTCTCGCAGGCTGCTCGCGTTTTGCCCCTCCTTTGTGCTTCGCAGAGCGCCTTTTGCATTGCGGTGCTCCAAGCCACGATCTTGATCGGTTGTGGAGAAGAAAAAAAGGTGGCCCTTTTTGCTGGAGTTGCACTTGGAAGCGGGGGAATCGGTTGGCTTTTGGCTTGGTTTTTTGCTTCGGTTGACGCACTCCCCCTATGGATTGGAGGAGCAACGCTTTTCGCTCACTTTTTGTTTGCTCTGCTGACAGCCATTCTCATCAAAATCCGCCTTGGGCTCCTCGCTTCTTTGAGCTCTTTTATGCGTCTGCTCCCCCCTGCCCTTCTCACCATTGCCTCAGGCAAGCTCGTGCGCGCGCTCCCCTTGGCAACTCCGCTTGCCCTCATTCTGCTTGGAGGGCTGTTTGTGCTGCTTGCGATTGCATTTGGTTCCTTGCAGCCCGCTGAGCTCAAGATTTTTGTTTCGGGCTTGCGCTCTTCCCCCCGACCTTCTAGGCATGAGCCCAGCTGAGCGCTAGGCTTAAGAGGTGTTGGACCGTCTGATTTGCCACCAAGGATTGGCCATCTTTTTTGCGGCTCTTTTCCTGCTTGAGCTCGGCGGGTGCTCCTCAGGAGATACCGCCTCCGCTCAGGGAGGCACCTCTCCCCTGCGACTCGATCCGATTCGCCCCGAGGAAAGAAGCCACCTCCTCCAAGAAATCGGCGTAAGCTCGCTTGAAGAGCTGCCTCGCATCGCGCTCGATGTCGAAGTCGATGACACGCTCTCTTTGGTTCGCGTGCGAGAAGAAATGCGCATTCGCAATAGCGAAGACCGGCCCTGGAACGAAGTGGTCTTGCGTCTTTTTGCAAACGCAATGACCAATCCCCCTCCCCTTCGTCTGCTTTCCGGCCGCTGTCTTGAAACCAGCTGCAGGGTTGAAGCACAAAGCCCCAGCGTGATTGTCTTCAGGCCCTCTGCCCCCCTCCGCCCGCGGACCAGCTTGCGGATTGCCATTGAGCTCGAAGGACAAGTCCCTGAAATCGCAGAAGAGAGGTTATCGCTGATGGCCCAGGGGCTTGAAAGCCTTGCGCTCATCGAGGGAGGCAGCAGCCAACGTGCAGGCGACTACGGGCTTTTTGCTCGAGGCGGAGGGATTCTCTCTTTGGCTTCTTTCTACGCTGTTCCTGCCCGCAGAAGGCAGGGCCGCTGGGAAACCGACGATGGGGGCACCATGGGAGATCTTTCAACCGACGCCCTCCACCACGTTGAGGCGCGTTTTTCGATCCCCTCCCAAGCCACCCTCGTGGCAACGGGCATTGAAGAAGCCCCCTCCTCCATCTCTGCCTCCCGCAAGGAAGTTCGGGTGGTTGCAACAGCCATCCGCGAGTTCGCAGCCCTCATTTCGCCATCTTTTTCGAGCGAGTCCTGCACAACTCAAGGAGTTCGGGTGCGCTCTTTCTTTCTGCCTGCGCACCGCGAAGCAGGCACTTCCATCGCGCAGGCAGCATGTCGTTCCCTTGCGCTTTTCTCTCAACGCTTTGGCCCATACCCCTACACAGAGCTCGATGTCGTCGAAGCCCCTCTCGTCGGTGGGGCAGGAGGGGTTGAATTTTCAGGGCTCGTGACCGTCGCAACCATGTTCTACCGCGATGGTCTGGATCTTCCCTTTGGTGGGGTTGGGGCTTTGCTTGGAAGCATGCTTGGAGGAAGCCAAGGGAATTCAAGCGGCTTTGCTTCGATGATCGCCTCCATGCGGGAATTTGTGACAGCCCACGAAGTCGCGCACCAGTGGTGGCATGGCCTCGTCGGAAGCGATTCCCGAAGGCATCCATGGATCGATGAAGCGCTCGCCCAGTATTCAGCAATCCTATACGTCGAGGAGTTTTATGGCCCTGCCCGCGCCCGCGAAGAAGCCGAACGCCAAGTGGCAATGAGCTATAGGCTCATGCGCCTTCAAGGCCACCCTGACGCCCCTGTCGATCGACCGATTTCGGCTTTTCGCAACCCCATCGCTTACGCTGGAATCGTCTACGGAAAAGCGCCCTTTTTCTACCGTGCGATCCGCGAAACCATTGGAGACCAGGCCTTCTTCCGCGCCCTTTTGCGCTATGCTTCAAGCCATCGCTTCCGCGAAGCCTCCCCACGGGCCGTGGTTGATGCCTTTGTCGCTGAAGCCCCAAGCCAAGCCCAAGCCATTCGCCGCCTGGCCCGCCGCTGGCTTGAAGAAAGCCACGGTGATGAAGACTTGGGCCCAAGCGATCCACTGCTTCTCATCCGAAACATGATGCCTCCAGAAATGGGTGCCATCTTTGACGATCCCATGTTTTCCTCCCTCTTCAACCAATTCGTCCAACAATTCCTCTCCCCATCCCCGCGTTCATCACCTTCCCTTCCCCTTCCCTCACTCGATCCGAGCCTCCTCAATGGGGAAGCAATGGAAGCCCTGGGCAGGCTTCTTGGGGGGCAAGCCTCCTCTCATTCAAACAACCAAAATAACCGGCGCCCTTCCCCTACATCACCTTCGCAACCTTCTCAACCCTCACCCAAGCGCATCCCCTGGACAAGCCACCCAAGGTGAAAAGCGCCATCACAACACTACTCAACCGAGCCATTCGTTGTAATGCCCCCCCTTCTGGCCAGAATCCGCCTCACAATCCAAGCCGCAACCTTTTCTGCCTCTCGTTGCCTCTCCTCGGCCGGAACTTCAACCCCAATCCTTATTTGAATGCGTGAGCTTGCTTCCACATAGAGCACCCGGTGAGGAGGGATGGAATAGCTTCGAAGCCCACGAATTCCGCTTTCCTCCTCCCAAGGAGAAAAGGTTTCTATCCACTCCTCTCTCCCGATTCCATCCAATTCGAGACGCCACGCCCTCGCTCGGCTGCAAGCCGATTCTCTGAGCAATCGCCAAGGGAGCATCGCATCACTTCGCCTCAACCACAACTTCCGTCACTTCATGCCCCATCGTGAGGCAGCGCGGCACTTCGAGCCTCACACCCAGGTCACCGCCATGGAAAAGACCATCGTAGAAAGCTTGCGTGAGCTGAGGCCGCTCCTTCCACCGTACCCGCGTGGAAAGCACCAAAAGAGCCACTCCTGCCCCCTGCATGAAGTAGGAGCGAGACTTTGAGCAAGGGCCAGAACGGCAGAGCCAATGGGCAGCTTCATAGTTGGCAGTGGTGCGGAGCACGATGCGCTTCCCCGGGATGTGCTCAGCAATCGCCCAATGCCCAAACCCCAAACCACGGGCAATCGCTGTGCAGTCGCGCACAACATCGCGCGGATCACCTGTGAGTGGCCCTACAAGGGCTTCCCACTCCGGAGAAAGGATGATGTTCCCAAAGGTATTGAACACGCACACATGGCCTGCTTCCCGCAGGAGGGACTCAGCAGAGGAAACAGCTCCTGGGGAAACAGCTTCGATGTGACGGATGGCCTCGAAGGCCGTGTCGTTGTAGTAGCTTGCCAAGTGCAGGGTCACAAACACATTGAAACCCTCGATAAGGCCTCGCTCGTCGCCTGAAACGCTTCGAAGAAATTCAATAAGTTTCGTTGTGATCTCGTGGATTTCTTCTTCATAGAGTCCTCTTTCAACCCCTCCTGGGATGTGCTTGCGGAGTTCCTCAAGAGAAATAGGTCGCGACGCATCGCGGCTGAGATCGCGATCAACCGCGAACACGCATCGAGGTGCCCGCATCGCCACGCACTGAAGCTCACGACCGATAAGCCTTTGATCCTTCTGGCCCGTAAGCTCAGCAATTGCGGCAACCGCTCCTGCAGCCACGGCATCAGCTGGATCCAACCTGCGGACACGCGAGCCGTACTTCTCTTTCCAAGCAAAGCCATAGTGCAGGTATTCGCCCTCGGCGCGAAGCGCGAGCCCTGTCCCTTCGCAAATCAATCGCCCGTGTCCAAGCGAAGCCAAAAGGGCTTGCGCCAGCGCAACGATTTCGTTTGGAAGCTCCTTGCCAGTGCGACGAGCAAGACGAGCAAAAAGCTCCCGGAAGTGGTTCCTTGCCACCTTCATTCGCAACTCAAAACCAGCGCTTTCTCCCAAAATGTCATCGATCGTCTGATCGTGAAACAGATTGAAGTGATGACAGTGATACACGCAAGGAATGCCCGCAAGAAAGATTGAGCCGTGTTCGCCATAACGCTCAAAATAAGCCGCATATGGATGCATAGGCCCTCCTTAGAAATGGATCTCCTCGATGCCCAAAATCCGCTTTGCAGCCTCCTCAATGCTTTTGACTTCCTCGGAGCTCAGCCCATCCGGATTGCGCAAGCGCTCAATGGGAATCCTCGTCCGCGTGGCAACGCGATGAAGAACAGCGTGTGCATCGGGAGCATAGCGCTCGATGAAACGAAGGACACGAGCCCCCTTCGACATCTGAGCAGCTTCAACCCGAGGCAAAATCTCACGCAATTGCTCGATTGCAATCTTCAAGTGCAAGCGAACCATGCCAAGCGGAGCTTCTCGATCAAAAATCGCACAAACGACATAGTTCTCATCCACCTCGCGAAGAACCACAAGAACACTTGTGCCCTCGATTGTGACCTGCATGTCAGAAGTCCATGCCCCAACAGCCCGAAGCCCCTGCCGATTGGCTCGGATCAGATCTCCAAAATAGCCAGATGCCTCTTCTGCTGAAAAAGACATGTCAGGACGCAGCCAGCTTCCATACAGCAGGCAATCGGGCATGGTCACCACCAAGACGCCTCGCAATCCGGGCACACCTGAAGCAATCCCAGCAATTCGGTCGTCGATCATTTGGAATCACCCTCCAATACCAAAACCAATGCCTTTTGAATGTGCTCGAGAAGTGCATCTTGAATCGGGGCATTGCTTGAAATCCCAAGGGAAAAGCGCCCTAGGCTTCCTCGATGTTCAACCCATGAGAAAAACTCATGGTCTCGCACAAAAAGGCTCCCTCGGCTTGGGATCGCAGGAAGGACTTGGCCAAGCTGATTCATCGCCGAAAGCAGGGGAGCCATCACGGCCCCATACTCGGCCCTCGCACGCACGCCATGAACGAGAAGGCCAAACTCGTCAGCCAGCAAAATGCTGCTCGGTCTAAGGGCCGCATCGATCCAATCTCCAAGCGCTTGGATACGGGCAAAAAGAGACATGCCTTCAAGATTGAGCTCAGGAAGCTTTGGCTCTCCTTGAGAAGCGCCTGGGGAAAGCGTTTCACGCTTTTCGGGGGGGCGAGGTTCGGCCTCTTTTGGCTCCTCTTTGGAAAGCACTTCAGTGCCTTTCTCTGCCTCAAGCGAAGCGATCCGCAAAGGGCGGCGCCGCAAGGCATAATCCTTCTGCTCTTTTTGCGCCTTTTGCGGCAGCACGCCCGCCACGAGGGCAGCTGCTTCCCTGGGATCAATCCAGGAGATAGCGCGGCGCATCTTCTTCCTCCTTCGATCCAAGCCCAAGGCGCCCTTCGATTTCTGCGGCCAAGCGTTCAAAAACGCTCGCCACAGGAGGCCGCTTCCGCCCCAAAAAAGCCACTGGGACCCCCAAAGCGCTTGCGCGTGCAAAAACAGCATCCCGTGGAATATGGGTTTCAAGCGCAATCTCTGGATAAAGGGACCAAACCTCTTCAAGCACAGACAACGAGGTTTCGTCTTGAAAACTCGTCATCGTGAGAAGCAAGCCCAGCACCGAAACGCCTTCTTCTCCATTCTTCCAGCCTCCAACCGCACGCAAAACTGCTGGGATGGTCCGGAGGGCCAGGGGCTCGCTTTGAAGAGGAATGAGCACACGCTTGGTCACAAGCGCTGCTGCCTTCCCGGGCCCAGAAAGCCCAGCAGGAACGTCAAAAATCGCCACGTCAGTATTTTTGAGAGACGAAAGAACCTTTTTCACCACATCGATCGATGACCACTCGCGGTAAATCGCATCGATTTCTTCAGCTTGAAAATCTCCCGTCATGAGCAGCACGAGCCCATTTTGGCGAGTGGTTTGAATGGCCTTCTCAAAGCGATCGCCCCGAAGCAACCCGGTAATCCCACTTCCTGGACGGGCAGAACGGCGCAATGACAAGCCAATCCCTCCTTGTGGATCCAAGTCAATCAAGCAGGTGCGAAACCCCCGCTCGGCCATCGCCAGAGCAAGATTCAAGGCCACTGTGGTTTTGCCCACGCCACCCTTTTGACTGAGCATTGAAAACGCCATCATTGGCCATCACCCCCTTCTGAAAAGCCCATTTTGCGTAGCCTCTCAAGATTGATGCGAACCAAAGGATCATCTGGGCGAAGGCGGGCTGCTTGAGACAGGGCAATTGCTGCCTTCGCGTAATCCCGCTCAATCAATGCACGCGTGACCTTTTGCATAAGCTCCTCGAATGTTTCCTGAGGAGGCGATTCGTCGGCAAGCCGAACCGCCTCAAAGAGCGCAAATTGCCAGTCCTCGTCGATATCGCGAGGCGGTTCCTCTTCGAGCTTCCGCAACCGCGCCCTCACCCCAAGCCCGATCAAGCGCGAAAGTGCGGGAATGCCTCTCCCCTGCCCATCGCGCGCGCTCACAAGCTTTCCTTGAACCACATCGACTGTTCCAACTTCCCGCTCCTTGTGCGTGCAAGTGATTCGTACAGTGTACCCGCCAGAGCAAGCCATTTGAATGAGATCGGTGAGTGCCACCGAAGGCAAGTCTTGTTGAGAAACGCCTACCTCGCTTCTCAAAAAAAGAATCAGCCGGTCAATGGATGGCGGACGTCCAAAAAGCCGAAGGCTTTCGGTAACAGTGATATCCAAAAGTTCCTTGGGATCCTCAATGCAAATGGCAATTTTTGTGGATCCCCACTTTTTTTGCATCTGTTCAACCCAATCACCCACTTGATGCGCATCGTTTTTCGCAACTCCAATCACCACCATCAACGGACTGTCCTCCAATGCCTCGATGGCTTCCTCAAAAGCAGAAAACGCAACCACCCCAACCCCACGCCTGGCCTTGCTCAATTCACGTGCCAAGCGAGCCCGTTGGTGCGGATCTGGCTCAATCACAACAATGTGCATTTCGGCTCGAATGTAGCAAAGTTCAGGCGTTTTCGCGACGTTGACGCAGCTTCTCGAGATTAAATTAAAAAGCACACGCCGGTCACCTGGACGAAGGGCAAGGGCCCGCTCAAAAGCCGCTTCGGCCTCGTCATAGTGCCCTGCAATCGCAGCTCGGATGCCGCGGCGAAGCTCAGCTTCAAAATGATCCTCCTCCCCTTGGGGTGGAGGCAGCGTGCTTTTGCTTTGCCCCCTCTTCGCATCATTTTGGCCCACAAACGCCCCTTTTTGGTACCCCTTTTCCCATACCCATTTTAGGCCCTTGGGAAGGCGCTCTTTGGCCTTCTCCTCCTCTCCAAGCAACCTCAAAAGAATTTCAATCGTTCGGTTTTTTCCTAAAGGTGATACCAGGACGATGTCTTCAACTGTCGATTCACCATCAACCAGTTTGGCAACCGTCGCTTCTTCGAAGTTTCTGGGCGGGAGCAATTGAGATGGATCCAGCACCCGATCCATCCCCCCAATTCCCAAAACAAGCAAATGAAATTGATATTCCTTGAGGTGTTGAATGCTCGCCTTTATCTCCTGGTTGGTTGGATCGCGCCGCCTCTCTTCATAAAGCCTTGCCAACGCACCTTGGATATTCCTTTCTTCAACCAGTCGAAGCACTTCTTCTCGCCAATTGATCTCGGCAAGTGGTGGGGCAGGTTCGGCCCGCGCGGAAGTGCCAAAAGCTGCCGAAGAAGAAACATCGATGAGCGGAAGGGCCCCTGCAGCCTCGAGATAATCGATTGCCCTGGGATTTTCCGGATCTTCTCGAAGCACTTCCCGCCAAAGTGCAATCGCCTCCTCTTCTTGGCCAAGGGCATAGAGTTCGAGGCCCCGATCCAACCTGGGATCGTCCTCTATCGAAGAACCACCTGCGGTGCGAACCATTTGGGTCCTCCCTTTTCTCTCCTAACCAAACTTTTTCCATATTTTGGGAATAGATTGGGTTTCCGCCAGTGCCAACCGTGCGATTGCACTCTTCCCCTCCAAATGCTCTGTTCAAATGATTGGTCAATATGGTGTATCTGGGTCTTCAAGTGTTTCGGTGTGGGTTTGAGGTGCGCATTCCACCCTTGGCCACATGCGTTGAGACGATCGCCTTTTTTTTAGGAGCATTGAGTTCTGGCTGCCGCACGAGCTCATCTCCATTTCTTCTTGAAATCACATGGGCCGACGGCCGAGCACCCATCGAAGGTGAACAAAGGGGGCGCCTGGAACTCGATCTCATCCAAGAAGGTACTGATCGGATTCACCTTGTGATCGAGGCACCCTCACCCGGCTTCGAAGGAGACATCCCCATCCCAAGTCTCTTCCTTCCAACCCGCGTGTTCGCGAGGATGAAAGCGGGAAATGCTTCGGCAATGGGTGCACTCCCCCCATTTATTCCCGGAACTCTCCCCAAAGCACGCCTTCTTCTTGTCGAGGAAGGACGTTGCATGTCGGTATCCTCTTCTGGCCTCACCTTCCAGCATTTCGGTGGTGCCATGCTCATCGCTGAGGCCCAAGGTGTCGTGGCTGGCGGGGTTGGTGAAGAAGGAAATCCATCGGATCTCATCGAGCGATTCATCCCCCAACTTCTCGGAACATCCCGCTCCCAAGCCATCTCGCTTCGCACCCCATCACCGCTCTCTACTGCCACCCTTTTTCGTTTTGCCAAAACACCAAAGCTCCTTCTCAAAGATTCAGCTCGGATTTTTCTGGTTGATCTCCAAAGCGACCAGATATCACCCATTCTTTTGCCCTTCGATCTCGGAAGCAATTCAAGCATTGGTGGATTTGGTGATCATGCGGTTATTGTGAACGATCTTCCAAGCACCTCTGGAAGTGGCACAATGATTTGGATCAATCAAAAGGGTGAATATCGATCAATCGAAGTGCCAGCACCACGACCTCGCACCGCAATTGGAGCCCTTGCGCAAGGGGGTGGTTTTGTGCTCGCAGGTGGAAACCCTCCTGGGCATGAGCTGTTTTTGCACATATCCATTGGCCCAACAGGTCACCTAAGTATCTCTGCTTTTGGCGATCGCATTCAGAGACAGGGGGGTGCGCTTTTCCCATCACCAAGTCGCCGCACCTTTTTCTTCGTTGGAAGTTTCGTTGAGGATGGAGAGCCTGATTCAACCACTTGGATCGTGCGGGGTTGTCCTGAAAGGTGTTCTGCCGAAATCGGCCCCCCTTGGCCTCACCCAAGGCGCCACCCTGCTTTTGTCAGTACTCCAACCCATGGTTGGGTGATTGGAGGTGAAGAAAAAAACGAAGCCAGCGATCGGGTAGAAAGAATCGAGTGGAATGATGAGGATCCGCAATTTGTCGAGTCCAGGCTTGCAAACCCCCGGATTTTTCCCCTCGCCGCGCATTTCGAAGGGGGCCTCGTCCTCCTTTGTTGTGGCAAAGACACAAGCGGGCTCCGCAAAGACTTTGAGCTTTGTGCCCCCTCGGCCTTGGCAATGGAAACCAACCTAGTCCAAAAATAGGTCGGGGATGAGCTCTGCAGTGGGGTCGAGCGCGTACTTCGAAAAATCGCTCACCCCATTTTCTCGGAGGACGTCTTCATCGATGTAGAAATTGCCGGTATTGGCCGGATCACGGCTTGGCTTGGTCAAAATCAAATAAGCAGCATCGGCCATGATTTCAGGAGAACGCGAGCGCCGCATGGCTTCCTCGCCCCCAAGAAGATTTTGAATGGCTGCCGTGGCGATTGCCGTCTTCGGCCAAAGGGCGTTGACTGCAATCCCGTCTTTGCGAAATTCCTCCGCCATCCCGAGAACACACATGCTCATCCCATACTTTGCGATCGTATAGGCCACGTGGTTAGCAAACCACTTGGCCTTCATGGAAAGAGGAGGAGCAATGTTTAGAATGTGCGGGTTTTCGGCCTTTTTGAGGTAGGGGATACAGGCCTGGGAGCACAAAAAAGTGCCGCGCGTGTTGATTTGATGCATGAGATCAAAGCGCTTGATTGGGGTCTCGAGGGTTCCAGCCAGCCAAATCGCAGAAGCGTTGTTGACGAGGATATCGATCCCGCCAAATGTCTCGACGGTGCGCTTGACGGCGTCAAGGACCGCCGCTTCATCCCGGATATCCACAGCCAATGGCAAGGCCCGCCCGCCGGCACGCTCCATGTCTTCTGCAGCCGTGTAGATCGTCCCGGGAAGTTTGGGATGAGGTTCTTTTGTTTTGGCCACAATTGCGATGTTTGCGCCATCGCGGGCGGCCCGAAGCCCAATCGCATGGCCAATCCCTCGACTGGCACCCGTGATGAACAAGGTTTTTCCGCGGAGGCTCATGGAAGCTTCCTGCCTCTTAGCAAAAAAAGCGTCAAGTCCTTGTGGCGATTTCGGCCGCACCCAAAAAGCCTCGAGCGATCGGTTCGAGCAACCCCTCCTTGACAGGCAAAAGCCCACTGATGAGCATGCTTCCCATGCGATTCAAATGGATGGGTTTGATTGGTTGGTTATGGCTTTTGGGATGTGGCGGTGGGTCTCAACCCACAAGCGACGCGGGGCCCCAGCCACTTGATGGAGACCCAGCTGATTCTGGGCAAGCCGATTCTGGCCAGGAAGACGCATGGCCGGGAAACGATGCGGGGCCAAGGCTTCCTGAGCTCCAGTGTGAAGTGGCAATTGTTGGCGGAGGGGCAGCCGGAGTGCACACGGCCTATCGGCTTGCCCCGATGCTCAATGAGAGGGTGTGCCTCTTTGAAAAGGAAAACCGCCTGGGTGGTCGGATCTACGACATCCCCCGCGATCCGATGGATCCCTCCTCTCCCCGTTACGGTGCAGGTGCCCTCCGGATCATGGAAGGGCAAAGTGTGGTCTTTGGCTTGGCGAGGGAGCTTGGCGTTGAGCTTCAGATGCCTGAACGTCAGGCAAGCATCATCCAGGCCCGAGGCCTCTTTTCAACCAGCGCAGAGGCCTTTGTGCCTCGCTACCCAGGGCTCATGGCCCATTCAAGTGGCGACACCGAAACCGCTCTTTACGAAACCCTCCTCGATGCATCGAATCGCATGCGCGCGACCATGTACCCCGACTTTCGCTCTTACGTGCGCGGCATCGTGGGTGCTCCAGCCTACGACTTTTTACGGGACATGTCGCGTTTTCGTGCCGACTTTGAAGCCCCCCTCGACGCCCGTGGCTACCTTGACTACCTCGCTGAAGAATGGGATGTGTGTTGCACCCCATCCTATCCAGTGGGCGGGATGTCTGAACTCATCCGGCGAATGGCTGATCGGATTCGGATGAACAGGGGGCGCATATTCCTCGAAGAGCCAGTGCTTTCAATCGAGTCACGTGCGGGTGGAGGCTATCGGTTGCTCACCACCGCCCATGAGGTGATCGCCCGCAAGGTGGTGATCGCAGTGTCTCCCCTTGCCCTCCGACGCATCGAGGGCTCAATCGCTCAACGCATTCGCGAAGCGCCTGAATTTCAAGCCATCCTTCCAATTCCTGTCGTCGTTGTCACCCAATGGTGGGATCGGGCGTGGTGGAGGGATTTGCGGGTTCCTCCAATGGGAAGCGATCCCGAGCGCGGTGTTTGGCGGGCTTGGACAAGCGACCACTGCGTCAATTTCGTCGAGTTTCCGCTTCACCAATATGGGGTGGACCAGCGCGTGACAAGAAGTGTCTACGATGACGGCATTCGTTGCGTTGAGTTTTGGAAGGCCACCTATGAAAGCGGCGGGATTGCGGCGGTTGAAGCAGAGGTGCAGCGAGGGCTTGAGTTTTTGTTCCGCCGAAACGGTGTGACAATGCCTGCTGAAATCACCATCCCGCGGCCCCTCCGCACCCACTTTCAGTACTGGCCCGATGCCTGGCACTGGCTGCGTGCTGGATCGAGGGTAACAAACCGGAGGGTCTTCGAGTGGGCAGTTGCACCCCTTGGAAGCGGTGAAGAAGTGGCATTGGTGGGTGAGGCATACAACCTCAACCGTTCAGGGTGGAGCGATGGGGCATACAAGTCATCCATCAACCTCTTGAACAGCCGATATGGCTTTAGCCTGCCCCTGGGAGATGGCATGCCGATTCGCGGTGGCAGGGTGCCGTGGCACGAGAGGGGCAAGTGACTCCTTGCCCAGGCGGATGATTGTTCCAGAATATGCTATCATCGTTTACGCTGGGTGGACCCTCTGGGCCGCCACGGAGGATTCATGCGGAGAAGGATGTTTCTTGCCAAAATCCATCGAGCCACAGTCACCCATGCTGATTTGAACTACGAGGGAAGCGTAACTGTTGATGCCGATCTCCTCGATGCAGCTGGGATGCTCGAGCATGAGGAGGTGCACGTTTGGAACGTGACCCGTGGCACGCGCCTTGTGACTTACCTTCTCAAGGGGCCTCGAGGAAGCGGGATCGTGTGCATCAACGGTGCAGCTGCCCACTTGGTCAAACCCAAAGACATCGTGATCCTTGCCACCTATGGTGAAATGGATGAGGAAGAAGCAAAAAGGCACGTTCCACGGGTTGTGCGCGTGGATGCCTCAAATCGAATCATTGGCTTTGAAGCCGAGCAACCTGGCCCCGCACTCCCCGAATCCCTTCTTTAGAACCAATTAAGGAAAGCCCCTCCTGTCTTTGGTATCCTTTTGAGAAATCAATCTTCACCTTGGGCCTTGGTGAAGGCAGGTGCTCCATCGATTTCTTCAAGTTTTTCAACGTGCATCCAGCGGTACTTGCTCCCCACCCTTCCAAGCACATCGATCAGCACCTCGTCATTGAGAGAGAGCGAGGGATCGCGCAACACGAAACGACAACGCCAATGGTCAACGCAGTCGGTAAGTGCCCCTGTTGAGGGGTAAACCATGGTGCCACGGTTGGACACCATCTTCAAACGCAAGGGTGTACCCTCAACCAAGTGCTCGAGGCTTGTCCCAATTTCTTCTGGAGAGGCTGGGGATTCAATGAAAATGTCTGCTCCAATCGTGCGCCTTGAGGCAGGTCGCACGTAATCGCGATGGGGGGGCAGAGGGGTGAGGCGAAGTGGCCTGCGATCACGGGCCCTCCAAGTTGAGGGAAGTTTACCCAGGTTGGCGATGATCGCATCGGTGAAGGCGGTGGTCGATACACTCCCCTCTTGGCGAACATCGCGGGTGTATATGCCTTGCTCCAGGGTGTATGCAAGGGCATTTTCAATCGCATTCGCTGCTTCACCCTCATCGATGTAGCGCAACATCATCGTCGCAGAAAGAATCACTGCACTTGGGTTGATCACGTTTTTTCCCGCATACTTGGGTGCGCTTCCGTGAACCGCTTCGAAGATCGCAATCCCATCACCCAAGTTCGCACCTGGAGCAAACCCCAAGCCACCAATCAAGCCCGAAGTGAGATCGGACAAGATATCACCATTCATGTTGCTTGTGACAATCACCTCAAACTGCTGGGGGTTCCGAACGAGTTGGTGGGCGCAGTTGTCGACGATGATGTGGTGCGCCTGGATATCGGGGTATTCCTTTGATACTTCCTCGAAAGTGCGCTTGAGCAAGCCTTCTGTGAGCTTCATGATGTTGGCCTTGGTTGCGCAGTGGACGGACTTGCACCCCTCAGCCCGGGCCAGCTCAAAGGCAGCGCGCACGATCCGCTCGCATCCCTTTTTGGACATGAGCTTAAGGCATTGGGCAACGCCCGGGGTTTGCATGTGCTCGATCCCAGCGTAGAGGTCTTCTACGTTTTCCCGCACAACGACGAGGTCAATCCCCCTCCCCGAGTAGGGGGTCTGTACCCCCGGTAACTCGCGGACTGGGCGAATGTTGGCATAGGTTTCAAAGAGCTTTCGGAGGGTAACGTTTGCGCTCTTTTCCCCGTAGCCCACTGGCGTCTCAAGAGGACCTTTGAGCACCACCCGTGTTTCGCGAATGGAGGCAATGGTCTCAGGAGGCACGCCAGTTGGCAGCCCCTTTTTAAAAACCTCAGCCCCTGCTTCGCGGATCTCCCAAGCGATGCGCACCCCTGCTGCATCGATGATGCGGCGCGCGGCCTCAGTCACTTCTGGACCAATCCCATCTCCTGGAATCAAAGTGACGCGCTTTCGTCCTTGCTCGTCGATTCGGTAATGCATTTAGATCTCCTTCTTTCGGCGCTTGAGACAAAAACGTGAGAGCGCTTCTAGCCGATCTTATCAAAATGTAAAGTGTAACTGATTTTGCTTTTGGTTGGATGCCCTCGTGCGTTGCATGGTGTTGAGCTGCCTTGGGTCTCCACCTAAGCTCATGGAGGCAACCACGCGATGAGCACAACCTCGCTCCCAGCCCCATTTGGCCCATACGCCCTCCTTAAGCGGGTCGGACAAGGAGGAATGGCCGAGGTATTCCTCGCAAGCGCCACGGGAGTTGGCGGATTTGAGCGATTGCTGTGCGTAAAGCGGATTCTCAAAGAACACTCGGAAGATTCTGAATTCGTCACCCATCTGATCGAGGAAGCCAAATTGGTTTCCCGATTGGTTCACCCCAACATCGCTCAAGTTTTCGACCTCGGAAGGGTCGGAGACCAGCTCTACATCGCAATGGAGTGGATCGATGGAGTCGATCTCCTCCGCTTCCTTCAGCGCTGTGATGAGTTGGGGGTTCACGTTCCAGTTGGTGCTGCGGCCTTTATCGTGATGGAACTGGCACGCGGTCTCGATGCAGCCCACTCTGCCGTCGACGAGGAAGGCCGCTCCTTGGGAATTGTGCATCGGGATGTAAGCCCAACGAACGTGCTCCTTTCCTTTGAGGGACAAGTCAAGCTGATCGATTTTGGAGTAGCAAAAAGCATTCTCCGCTCCCGCAAAACCCAAGTCGGAGTGGTCAAGGGCAAATACAATTATCTTTCTCCTGAACAAGCGCGGGGGGAAGTAGTAGATGCCCGCACTGACATTTTTGCTGCTGGCATTTTGCTCTACGAACTCCTTGCGGGCGAGCCCCTCTATTCTGGGAAAACCCCGGCTGAAGTGCTCGTAAAGGCGCGGGAAGCCAAAATACCACCCCTTTCTTCGCTTCGGGATGATGTTCCGCAGGCGCTTGAGTCAATCATGCGCCGTGCGCTAGCGAAAGACAAAGAAAAACGCATCCAAAGCGCTGCCGAGCTCGCTGATGAACTCGAACAATTCATGATTGGGCACGGCATTGATTTCCGTTCAATTCACCTGGCTGCGCTTTTGGCTCACCTCTTTCCAAACACCCAACCCGTTGAACAGGAAGTCGAACGGATGACCCTTGCTGATTTTGTCCCTCATCGAGAGGTGAGTTTGGTGTCAACTCCTCTGATTTCACTGAAGGAAGACGACGAATTTGAAACGGCACCCACCCGTGTGGCCAATGAGGAAGAAGTTCGGGCACGAAGAAAGGCCCGTCAAGCTGGGGTCACTTTACCCCCTGTACCCCCCCTCCCTTTGCGCACCGGAAAGCGGAAAGACAACCTCCACCCAAAGCCAGAAGGTCAGCCTGGGAGCTCCCCTTTGACAAAACCTCAAACAACCAGGCCGTGGTTTAAGGCGCTTCTTTTTGCTACCTCTGCCCTCGGGCTGGTCTTGGGTGGGGTTTGGGCCTACTGGTCGCTTCGCTCTCCTCGCATTCGCATCCACACCACTCCACCTGGGGCCTTTATTGCCGTCGACGGGATGGGCACGGGGCAAGCCACTCCCGCAGAAATCGAAGTCGAGCGAGGTCCTCATCAACTCAAGCTGATGCTTGATGGTTTTGAGGACTACGAAACCAACTTCGATGCCCAGTCTGATCTTGTGCTT